>CAYQBW010000393.1:0-2419 GCA_964415725.1 uncultured Planctomycetia bacterium | reverse complement strand
TGCAAGGGTAAGAATTACGACAAGGGTTATTGAGGATTACTTGGAGCAGAAAGAAAGAAATCGGAGAAATGATTTAAAAAATCCCAGGATTGGGACTGGGTGGCTTTCCAAATACTTAGGGAAGGTTGCCCTTGCGCACCTTCTCTTGGAAAGAGCGGTGGAGAGTCTTTTTTCCTTTCAAATGAATGTCGAAGAATCTTTCGGTCAAAAAAGGGAGTCAGGTCCCTTTATTAAAGGGTAGGTCAAGTCAAAGCCAATTATATTCGGGGGGAAACCAAAGATGTTAAGGACGGGGGATTTGAGAGTTTACAAATACATTGATCGAAAGCCCGCCATCGAGGGTAGAAGCCGATACTGGGTCATAGGCGTCGGCCCCTACTATAGAAAGGGTGTGCCTTTCCTGATTCCTCCGCTTGAGTGCTATGAACTGAAAGTAATCGCCCCCCAGATCGATCCGAAGAAGGCTGTCTTCAAGGCCGGGGACCTGCGTTTAAATCATCTCAAGGAGAAACTGGATGGAGTTCTCGGAAAATTGAGAAGGGCTTTGTCCCAAAAGGAGGAAACTGTTTTGTCCAAGAGGGTGGCCTCCTGCTTGAAGGGAATCTCCGGTTGTCTCGCTCTGGGAAAAAGCATCGTTGGTGAGAAAAAGTGGGCCTCTTCCACTGCCTGGTTTCAAGACGGGATACCTTGTAAAATCGAGGGTTTCTGCCTGAGGAACCCCTTTTTCAGGGAGGGACCGTAAAATGCGTCCTTTCAAGGGTCGTTTCCTCGGAAAGGCTCCGCGTTTTTTGGAGAGGGCCGACAGGAAAGGGGGTTTACCTTTGGAAAGGGAAAATCAAGAAAATCATTTCCGGTTGTAGAAATGGGGGTAATGAGAAGGCCCGCAAATGGGATTCCCTCAAGAAAGATTCGACCATAAAGATGATTTCCGTGTTCAAGACTTTGAAAATGAAGCCCGGAAGGGACGCCTGGTTCGTTCTAAGCCCCCCCGTGAAATTACCCATAAGACTGGATCAAGTCCCTGATGGTGGAGAAACCGTCTACCCGATCCTTGAGCATCAAGCCGTCCTTAAAGAATGAACATTTAGTTTCCCTTACGGCTCCCGGGTGAGCCGCAGATGGGCAAGGAAGGCTATTGGAGAAAGGAATGGAAGTTATGTCCAAGGGCTCTCGACCTTTCATGAAGTTTTTTCTGATCTTTATTGTGGTATACTTTGTCATGGGTCTCGGACTTGGGGTTCAGTTTTGGATCCAGTTTCCGAAGCTGAGGGCGGAAGGGGAGGTCAGTGTCGCAGGGATTTCCGGAGACAAAGAGGCCATTGATTTGGTCATGCAAAACCAGGAGAAGATACCTGGGTATATGAGGCTGTACGTGCAAGGCGTCGCGAGTTATAAGGCTGAGAAAATTCTAAAAGACGTTTTTCAATTCATGAAAAAATGGGTTTCAGCCGGAATGGCCTTGAACTTGTTGATGGGCATGATTATTTTGATTTGGGCGAAAAACCTTTATGAGCGGATCTATCGCGATGCCTTGGAGGCAAGGAGGAGGAGATAGGGAAGATATAGGGATTTAAGATGTGTTGCAGGTTCCTAAACCCTGTTTGGGAAAGGTAGAAAAATCCATTATTGGAAATTCCTTGCATTTTGACCATTTGAAAATATGAAATTTTAATTTGAGGGTGGGTAAAAGAGTGGGTCTCCGTCGTCTAAAAAAAACTCTGGGTTTATTCTTTTCCTCTGTTGGTGCCTCTCTGGTTTTTTTGCTTTTCATCGTCTTTTTTCCGTTATTGTTTATTGGCCTATCGCAGAATTACAGTTTTTCCTGTTGCCAGTTCGATGTTTTGGCGCCTTGTTTGGCTTTGCCTGTGGCTGTCCTGGGTTTTGTCTTCTCCAGAATTTTCCTTAAAAAATCCCCAAGGCGTTTCGCTTTTTGGGGTTTTGTGCTTATGGTCGGTTTTTGGGTTTTTAGCGTGGTCTACTGGGGTCCTGTGGAATTCCTTTGTCGTGCTACATCTTCATGTCAAGCCTTGAGGTTTATTGAAAAGGGTGGGGGAGGGAGAAGGTTGGCTATTTACAGTGAGGATTATTACCTTGCTCCACTTGTAATCCGGGTCAGGGATGAGAGGAAAATTCTTCCCTTCGTGTGGAGGACACGAAAATTGTTTTTTGGGATAGGTAGTTCTATAAAGGTCAAAAAAATAAAGGATTCTCGTTATGAGGTGAGGGTCTACGATCATCATGGAGGAGAGATAAAGTTGGTTGGGCGGGTAGTCTGGCCTTAGGTTCGGATTCCCGGGTTTCCCTTCCTGAACAGGGAGCAGATCTTCTTGAAGAGAAGAGTTTCATGTCTGTAGGGTCTCAAGAAAACCAGGGAAAAATTGATTGGTTCAGCGGTTGGATCAGGGCTTGGGGTTATGGG
>CAYQBW010000392.1:0-3714 GCA_964415725.1 uncultured Planctomycetia bacterium | reverse complement strand
TCTCCCCCTTGGGGAGGATGGTCTTCCCATCGACAAGCTGGAAGACCTGGGCGGTTGGGGGGGGGCGGTCGAACCTCCGCATGGAGAGGTGGATCCCAAGGAGCTTCAGTCCGTCCTGGACGCCGGACGGGGCCTTCGCGGAAGGGCTGAAGATATCCTGCAATTCTGTGGGAGCGAAAAACAACCATCCTCCGTGCTGGAAAAGATTCTCCTTTCCTTCCCGGGCGATCCCTCCGCTCCCCCCGCCCTCAAGGCGGAGTGGGCCTCCAAGGTCCTGGAGACGGCGGAGCAGATTCTCTTCGCCATGAGGATCCGGCCCGGGGGAAAGGATTGCGGTTTCGTGGAGCGGGTCCTCGAGGGGGCCGTGGCGCGCCACCTGGCCGATCCTCCGGGCCTTGGAGAGGTCCGTGCGCCCGGGGGAGGGGCGCTTTCCGGCCGGCCCTCCCAGGGGCGGGTCCGGGAAGAGAGCAAGGAGAACCCCCCCGAGGTCCTCCGGGAATGGGGTTTTCTTCCCCACGGAGGGGGGTTCGAGCTGGACCAGGGAATTCGGGCCGAAGCCCTGGCGGCGGGGCTCCACCTCCTCATGGTTCTTCCCGACCTGGACAGGGTGGAGAACCTGAGGCCGTTCCTGGAGAGCCTCCTGGAGAATCCCAGGGAGGAAGAGTTCGTCACCCTCAATTCCTTCCTCAAGCCCATCAAGACAGAGGGCGCCAAGGGCAATCCCGGGAAAGGAGTGGCCAAGGTCCTGGAGTTCCTGGAGGAGGAGGGCCTCAAAGAGCGGGCCCTGAAGGCCTCGGTCCGTTCCCCCCAGGCGGTGCTGGTCTCCTTTCCCTCCTCCTTCCCGGACTTCCTGGACCACGTGGACCTGGGGGATCCTTCCTCGGTGAAGCTCTTCAAGGAGATCTGCGCCCGGATCGGCCCGGCCCGGTTCCAGGAGGAGGAGGATTACCTCGCGGGACGGGACGGCATTCTTACGCCCGACCGGGTGGAAAAGATACTGGCCCAACCGGCGCGATCCGTGCTTCCGCTCGTGCGGATCATCCTTCGAAACAAGGGCCGCCAATACAAGGACCAGTGCGCCCGCTTCCTCTCCCAGGTCGGGCTCCAGCTTAAAGAGGCGGTGCCTTTCCAGATCTGCGACGACATCTCGAGGCTTCCCCTGGAATTCCTGGTCCAGGTTTGTGAATCGGAAATCTCGGGGAAGGCCACGAAGCGGCTCACCAACTTCACCTCCGTCCTGCTCAGGGGGTTCGTCGAGGAGAAAGCGGGCGACCCGGACGCGGTCCCCCGGAGGGCGGCGGCGGTCAAGGCCCTGGGATGTTTCCCCTCGCCGGAAAACGAGCTTTTCCTGAAGAACCTGGTGAAGGGGGGCGGGCTTTTGGGAATCAAGAAGGAGCCCGGTCCAGTGCGGGAGGCGGCACGGGAGGCGTTGCGGGCTCTCACCAGGAAGGGGAGGGATTGACCCATGTCGGAATCCACGGCCAAGCCTCTCCAGGTCACCCGGGCCACGGCCTTCGTGGAAGAACTCGTCCTGGTGCTCGTCAATTACAGGATCTTTTTTCCGGGCCACCCGCGGATCAAGGAGTCCATCCGGAAGGTCCTGGGACAGGTGGAAGAACTCCTGGGGGACGAGGCCTCCATGACCCTCAAGGTGCACGAGGAGACCCTCCTCTTTGGGGAAGAGCCCCTGGTGGGGGCCAGCCTTTCGGCCGCCAGGCTCATCCAGAGGCTGGGCGAGTGCAAGGCGGGCGGCGTGGAGTTTCTGCAGGGACTGGGGGAGAGGGACCTGGAGTCCTTCCTTGCCTTTCTCAGCTCTCCCCCCCCCATGCTCAAGACCTACATGGAGGCCAACCGGATCCTGGAGCGGAAAGGTTGCGGAAAGATCCGGTTCCTCAGGCTCTCGGGACGGGAAGAGCTGGAGAACGAAAAGGCCCTCACGGTCTACCAGGACATGATGGATTACCTCCAGGAGGTGACCATCCGGGCCTGCAAGGGGGAGCCCATCCCCCTGGACCCTGGTAAGGAAAGGGTGTCGAAGGTCCTGGGCTACCTGGAGGAGGACCCCCTCTCCCTGTTCCGCCTGGCCAATTACGAGCAATTCGACCTGTTGGCCCTGGGGCACTCGGCCCGGGTCGCCCTTCTGGCGCTGGAGTTCGCCCGGGCCCACGAGAAGGACAGGAATCTCCTGGTCCGGGTCGGGACGGCGGCCCTGCTCCACGACGTGGGGAAGTCCTGGGTGCCCCTTGAGATTCTGGGGAGCCGCAAAAAGCTGACTCCCGAGCAGAGGCGCGAGATGGACCGCCACCCCCTTTACGGCGCGGAAATCCTGTCCGCCTCGAAGAGCATGGACCCCATGGCGGTGGCGGCGGCCTTCGGCCACCACCGCAACCCGGGAGGCCTGGGAGGGTATCCCCGCCTCCTGGCCCCGGCGCCGGTCTCCAACATCTCCAGGTTGCTCAAGGTCTGCGACATCTACGAGGCCTTGACCGCCCCGCGGCCTTATAAGGAGCCCCTCACCCCGGTCCAGGCCTGGCGGGTGCTTCTCGGGATGAAAGGCGAACTGGACCCGGGAGTCTTGAAGAAGTTCATGGGAGTCATGGGGCTCTACCCCCTGGGAACCACCGTCAAGCTCGGCTCTGGAGAGATCGCCCTGGTGATCGGCCAGGGCAGGGAGATGCACCTTCCCAGGGTCAAGCTCATCCGGGGGAGAAGGGGGGAGGCCCTGCCCCAGGGGGAACAGAAGGTCCTGGACCTCTCCAAGGAACAGAAGGAGAAAGGCCTCCGCATCGCGGGAACGGTCGTTTCCTTGTAAAAGGAACCCGGCGCCTGAATCGGGTTCAAAGGGTTTTCCGGAGATCCGGATCCAGGCCGTCCTCGGCGGTGAAGTAACGCCTGTAGCCGAGGACAACCGTAAGCAGCGAGGAGAGGGAGGCCGCCAGCGCCAGCATGAGCATGATCACGATCTGGTAGCGGGCCGCCTGGATGGGGTCCGCCCCGGCCAGGATCTGGCCCGTCATCACCCCGGGAAGGCTCACCAGGCCGACGATGTTGAGGGCGTTGAGGATGGGGGTCATGCCGGCACGGATGGCTCCCCTGCAGGGCCCCCGGGCGGCCTCCCAGGGCGTGGCCCCCAGGGTGAGAAGGACCTCCACCTGTTCCAGGCGGTTGCTCATCTCCGAATGAAGCCTTTCCAGGGCCAGGGAGACCACGTTGAGGGTGTGGCCCAGGACCATCCCGGCCAGGGGCAGGGCCACCTGGGGTTTCCAGACCGGTTCGGGCCGGATGACGGCGGCGCAGATGATCAGTGAGACCGTATAAGTCGTGGCGGCCATGGTCCAGAAGACCGTGGACCGGGGCGGGCGGAAGACGCCCTTGCTCCGCTGGAGGGCTTCGAAGGTCGCAACCAGGCACATGAGGAGCACCACGCCGGCCACGGCGTAGGGCTGGTTCCACTGGAAGATGATCCCCAGGGCGAAGCCCATCAGCAAAAGCTGGATCACCGTGCGCGCCACGCCGACCAGGAGGGACTTGAGGAGTCCCAGTCCCGCCAGAACGGAGATTCCCCCGGCGCCGAGCACGAGCACGGCCGCGGCGGCCAGCTTGAGGTCGGTGATCTCCGGGGCCGGGACTGCGGCGAGGAGGGTCATGAGGGGACTTCCTTTCCGGGAACGACCAGGTCCCCCGCTTCCAGAACGCCCTGGAAGGTGATCTCCC
>CAYQBW010000391.1:0-3715 GCA_964415725.1 uncultured Planctomycetia bacterium | reverse complement strand
GCGTTCCCCCTCCTCCTGGGAGGCCTCCAGGGGAAGGGCCAGGCGGAAGCCCATGCCCTCCAACCAGCAAGAGCAGGCCGCCACGAGCGGAGTCCCCGACTTGGGTCCCACCACCTGGGCCAGGGGCTGGGCGTAGGTCCACGCCCCGGAGAGGCCAGCCCGCGCCATGAGGAGAGTCTCCCCCGGCCCCAGCCGGGTCCCCTTCTTGATCGAGAAAGGCCCTTTTTCCTCCCCCACGTCCCGGGCGAGGACCGCCCCCGCCAGCAGGTGTAGGGCCCGTTCCTCCAAGCGGTTCGCGGGGGAAAAGTTCTCTTCCAGGACCGACCGGGCGTCCTGCCAGTTGAGAAGCTCCACCCTTCCTCCAGGTTCTCTTTTCCAGCCCTTCGGCCCCCCTTCCCGCGGATCCCAGATTGCCCCTCTGGACTTTCCAGGTCCAGAGGGTGATCCGATCCCCCCGAAATGTCCGATATGAGATAGGACCCGACCTGGTTCTTTGCCGGTAGCCTGTTCCTTCCCCAAAAAAATGAAAAAGAGAATGTAACCAAGGAAAGAGACTTGGCTATGTTTTGTTTCAAGGATGGTTGTGGTCCTGGCGCATGCCGTCCCGTGGGTGGCGATCTAGGATGGCGGAAACCCTGGGCCCCCGGGGCAATCGCCCTTGACCGGGCGTCCCTGGAGGGACCGGGTTCTCCCAAGAAAAGAACAAACGGAAAGGGATCCATGAAACGAGCGGTCCTCCTGTTTGGAGTGGTGGTCCCCCTCCTCGTGCCCGTCTCTCCGTGTGCAGCCCAATTCCGGAAGCTCTCCCGGGACCAGAAGAGGCGCATGGAGAAGGAGAGGAAATACACCCTCAAAGAGCTCAAGGCCGCCATCCGGGCCAAGGACGGAGACGACGCCATCCACCAGATGGACGTGCTGATGCGGCTCTACTGCGACGCCAAGTCCGCCAAGGAGGTCGCCAGGAGTCTCGTCAAGGTCCTGGAGACCCGCTTCCCCTCGGACGAGCCCAAGATGTACGCCCTCAAGAATCTCAAGGACCTGGGCGAGCCTGGGATCAAAGAGCTGGAGCGGGCCCTTCTCACCCGCCTCCGGCGCCAGCCCGTCTTCTTGAGGCTCCGGGCCATCGCCACCCTTGTGGAAGCCAGGCAACCCTCCTCCTGGAAGATCCTGCTGCGCCTCTCCCAGGACCGGGATCCCCACGTGGCCGTGGCCGCCATCCGGGGCCTGGCGGGTTGGAAGGACCTTCCCGTGAAAGAGCGGCGGGAGATGGTCCGCAAGATCGAGCAGAAGCTCCGGCCTCCCACCAAGGAGGAGATCGCCAAGGACCTGGACCTTCCCCCGGTCCAGCGGGCCCTGAGAGAAGTTCTGGCCAACATCACGGGGCGAAAGCTCTACACCGTGAAAGAGTGGAAGAAATTCCTGGTCATCTGGAACCGCCAGGGCTGCCCCGTGGCGGAGGCGAAGAAAAAGCAATGCCCCCGCAACTCCAAGAAGGACGCGGTCCAGAAGGGCCCTTCCCAGGGCAAGCTCTCCACCACCACCCAGGAGTTCATCCGGAATTGAGCCCGGCAGGAGCCTCTTCCCTGGCTCCCGGCGGAAATCCCTGCTAACCTGGGGGCTTCGATCCTCAAAGACTCAGGGTCAACCAGGAGGTTCCGCGCCATGGCGTCCCCGATCCAAGGAAAGCTCGACGGAAAAGGCCGCTCTTTCGCCATCGTCGTGGCCCGCTTCAACGAGGCCATCACGGGCAAGCTCCTGGCCGGGGCCATGGACATGCTGGAACGCCACGGGACGGACCCCGCAAAAGTGACCCAGGTGTGGGTCCCCGGAGCCTTCGAGATCCCCCTGGTGGCCAAGAAGCTCGCAGCGTCGGGGAAATTTCATGCCGTAATCTGCCTGGGGGCGGTCATCCGGGGCGCTACCCCCCACTTCGAATACATCGCCGCCCAGACCTCCCGGGGAATCGCCCAGGTCTCTTTGGAAACGGGGGTTCCCTGCCTCTTCGGAGTGCTGACCTGCGACACCATCGAACAGGCCCTGGAGAGAGCGGGCACCAAGGCGGGGAACAAGGGCGCCCAGGCGGCCCTGGACGCCTTGGAGATGGCGGACCTGGCGGGAAAGATCTAACCTGGGTCTCAAGAAAACCGGCGAAGAAAGCCAAGGGGCGGGAAAGAAAGCAGAACCACCTTTTCTGCGTTCCACCGGGAGGCACGAAGGAAGAACGATGCGTCGCCGAACCAGGGCAAGGGAGCTTGCGGTCCAGTTCCTCTACATCCTCGACCTCAGGGGACCGGAGGTGATGGACCAGCTCGCCTCCTTCCTCCAGGAAGGCTCCAAGGACCGGGAAGTGCAGGAGTTCGCGCTCAGGCTGATCACCGGCACCAGGGACACCCTGGACGTGGTGGACAAGAAACTCTCCTCCGTGGCCCGCAACTGGGAGATCTCCCGGATGGCCGTGGTGGACCGGAACATCCTGAGGATGGCCATCTTCGAACTCCTCTACTGCGACGACATCCCTCCCAAGGTGACGATCAACGAGGCCATCGAGCTGGGAAAACGCTTTTCCACGGCCAACTCCGGGTCCTTCATCAACGGGATCCTGGACCGGGTGAAGAACCAGGCCTCCGGCGGGAAGGGGGACGCCCCGGCGGAAGGAGGGAAGAAAACCGCGAAGAAAGGGCCCAGGCGGACGGGGAAGAAAGAACCGGAAGGGAAATAGGAGCCAGGAGGGAAGCGTGGTCTTCGGCAGGATACTCAAGGGCCTGGCCCGGACGAGAAAGAAGATCGGCCAGGGACTGGCCCGGATCTTTCCTTTCGGCCGCAAACTCGACGAAGAGACCCTGGACGAGCTGGAGGAGCTTCTCTACGAGGCCGACCTGGGCCCCACGGGCACGGAGATCGTGGAAGAGATCAAGGAAGCCTGGAAGAAGAAGGAGATCCGCGAAGGCCAGGAGGTCCTGCCCTACCTGGAGAAGCTCCTGCTCCGGCGCCTGGAGGGGTGCGAGGCCGTCCTGGCCCGGGCGCCCGAGGGACTCACGGTGATCCTGGTGACCGGCGTGAACGGATCGGGCAAGACCACCTCCATCGCCAAGCTGGCCAAGCGCCTCCACGACCAGGGACACAAGGTCATGCTCGCCGCCGCCGACACCTTCCGGGCCGCCGCCGTGGAACAGCTCACCATATGGGCCGAGCGGATCGGGGTCCCCCTGGTCAAGCAGAAGAGCGGCGCCGACCCGGGCGCGGTGGTCTTCGACGCCCTGGACTCGGCCCTCGCCAAGGGGATGGATTTCCTGATCATCGATACGGCGGGCCGGCTTCACACCCAGAAGAACCTGATGGCCGAGCTTGAGAAGATCAAGCGGGTCATCCAGAAGAAGATCCCCGGCGCCCCCCACGAGACCCTGCTGGTCCTCGACGCCACGACCGGCCAGAACGCCATCCGCCAGGCCGAGGAGTTCAGCGCCCGCACGCCCGTGACCGGGCTCATCCTGGCCAAGCTCGACGGCACGGCCAAGGGCGGGGCGGTCTTCGGCATCCGGCGCCACATGACGATCCCCGTCAAGTTCATCGGCGTAGGCGAGGGCCTGGACGACCTGGAGGATTTCCACCCCGAGGAATTCGTGAAGGCCGTCCTGGGGCTGGAGGGCAAGGTCCCGGGGGAGGATTGATGGACCGGAAAGGCCGGGAACGGGCCCTCTCTTTCGCCGCCCTCCCC
>CAYQBW010000390.1:0-3733 GCA_964415725.1 uncultured Planctomycetia bacterium | reverse complement strand
ATCTCCTGCTCCATGGAAAGACCCTGGTGATCCCGGCGGGAGGATCCGTGGTCTGGCTCGAGGACCTAGGCAAGGCCCCGCGCCTTCTCGGGGTCTACGCGCCCCGGGAGAGCCCCTCCACCTTGGGGATCAGCATGGACGCCCGGGGGCGGGTCTACAGGCAGTGGTATCGCCGGGACAACACGGGGAGCCTGGAGGTTCTCACCCTCCAGGGGCGCAAGCTCCGCCGCCTGGTGATCAAGGGGACCCGGACCAGCTACAAGAGCCGCCACGGAATGGGGTTTTCCGGGCCCGCCGTCCGGGGGGACTGGATCTACCGGTGCAGGCCCGAGCAGGGCTTCGGGCTTTGTCGTTACGGGCCTGGGGGCGCCGAGGAGCCCCTGGCGCCGGACATGGCCCTGGCCCCGCCGGTGCTTGTGGGGGACCGCCTGGTCTACGGAGACCTCTTCGGGCGAGTCCACGTTCTCCCGCTTTCGGGGAAGGGAAAACCCTGGACCTTCGCCACGCCCTTCGGGAAGGCCGTGACGGCCCCGCCCATCGTCTTCGACGGAAAAGTGGCCTTCGGTTGCGAAGACGGATATCTCTACGTTCTGGCCCCGGGAGGGAAGGCGGCGCCGCCCCGGAAGGAGCTGGGCCTGGAGAGAATCCGGTCTCCCCTGGGCGGGGAGAGGGCAGGGGCCCGGTGGGACTGGTTCACACATTACGGGAATTACGCCAACACCAATTGCCGCGACCAGGGCCTGGAGCCGCCCTTCAAGCTCAAGTGGATCCGGCGGTTTTCAGGGACGGTGAAGCAACTCTCCGTCTGCGGCGGGGGAAGGATGTATACCCACACGGCCGAGGGAATCGTCTTCGCCTTGGAGGAGGAAACGGGGAGGCTTCTCTGGAGGCGGGCCTTTCCGGGGGTGCACGTCTCCTACACCACCCCTCTCTACAAGGAGGGCAGGCTCTACCTCCCCCAGGCCGGGCTGGAAGGGGGCCGGCTCCGTTGCCTGGACGCCGCCACGGGGAAGACGATCTGGGAGGTTCCCTTCACGGGATCGCCGAGCTGGAACCGCCAGCAGCCTCCCATCGTCTACAAGGGGCTCGTCTTCTACCTCTTCAGCTCGGGGCGGTATACGCCGGACAGGTGGCTTTTCGAGCACCAGAGCACCTTCGGGTTTCCCAAGGACCAGAAGCCCATCCTCCGTGCCTGGCGCGCGGAAGACGGGAAGCCCGCCTGGAGCCTGGACTTCTCCAAGTACGGCGCCGGGGGGGACGACGCGGGCATGTGTCTTTTGGGGGATGTGCTCTACTACTCCTGTTACTTCGGCCGCGGCCCGAACCCGGGTGTGACGGCGGCGGTGGAGCCGGTCACGGGAAAGGTTCTCTGGGTGAACACCAGGCACGCCCTTCACGCGGGATGCGCCCTTTCCGGTGCGGGGGGACGGCTCTACCTGGGGGGATACAACCCGGTCGAGAAGGATGGGAAGACCGGCCGGGGGATCAACCGGGTCTGGTGCCTGGACGCGAAGACGGGGGCCCTGGTCTGGAAATCGGATCCTATCTACACGGCCACCCAGGTGGTGACGGTGCTGGGGGACAGGCTCTTCACCCACGCCCAATACCGGGACAGTTATTTCCTGGACCGGGCCACGGGGAAGATTCTTTTCACCACCAACTACGGCTACCGTTGCACCCGGTTTACGGCCTCTCCCCCCTTCCTTCTCGGGGCCAACATGGACGTATTCCGCATCGGGGAAAAGGGGATGACCCTGGTCTCCACCGGCCCCGCCCTGGACGTGCTCCTTTGCGTGGGGGCCTTTGCTTCCAACGGGAGGATCTTTTTCACCACCAACGGCGGAGGACTCCAATGCTCCCTGGTGGCGGGAGAAGAGGCCAAAAAGCCCGCCGCGCCCTGGGAGAGGACAGCCCTAAAATAGGCGTCCCGAACGTCGTCCCGGGACAGGGCCTAAAACCCGGGAACCGCCTTCAGCCGGGGTCGGTGGGATGCCCCTGGGGCGCCGGGGGTCAGGGGGCCAGGATGAAGGCCGTGTCGAAATCGTCGGGGATGGAGACGCGCAGGGTCTTCCCCGCGCAATCCACGGGGAGGTTGATCTTGAGCACCACGGGCGGGCGGACGATTTTCTTGGCGATCAATTTCCCGCTGATCACGATGGAAACCTCGACGGGTTTCTCGCCCCGCACCTCGATCCGGCAGGGACTGCCTTCGTGTATCGGCTGGGAAAGGATCCGAATGGAGCTCAAGAAAATTTCCTCCTACCGGAAAAGAAGCTTGACGCACTCCTGGTAGAGCTGGGGGTCCTGTTGCTTGAGGAGTTTCAGGTTGTCCCGGATGAGCGGGTCCTTCAGCTTGGCGAGGCGCCTGACGGCCTCCTTCTTGAGTTCGATTTCCGGTCGGGCGTAGAGGACGTAATAACACGCCAGGGTATAGAGATATTGGTCCCCGGCGACCTCGAGGCCCGCCAGGGCGCCTTTGACCATCTTGGACTCGCTCGTGGGCCAGGGGGTGAGAAGGACCTGCACGTAGAGGGCCCGGGCCTCGCGGGTCCGGGACCCGTAGATGTCGTTCAGGATCTTGGCCCGCTCCGCGTGGCTCCCGGCCAGGGCGAACCGGCGGGTGTAGGAGGAAGCCTGGACGTTTTTGACCTGCATGAAGATGGGAATCCCCACCAGGGCGGCCGCCGCCGTTCCCACGGCCAGCTTCAAAAGCCCCCGCCTGGTGGGCTTGGGCTCCAGGAAGACGGGCTCCAGGGGATCGAGCCTGAGGGCCCCGGAGGGGGTATCCAGCTCCCACTTCACCGTGGAAAAGGCCAGGACGGGATGTTTCTGGTCCCGGAGCCGGTCGCTCCGGTGAAAGAAACCTTCCCTGGGCCGGAGGACCCGGACCAGGGTTTCCGCCTCCCTGCCCTTCAAGGCGGGAATTGCCTCCAGGATCGCTTCCCTGAGGGCGCCGGGAAGATCGCGAACCGTAGGCTTTCGCATAGAGGGCTCCTCCGGCTAGGTCGGCCAATGGAAAGATTCTACGTAATTCTTAGGCCTTTGCAAACCCCCAGGTTACGAACGGCCGGGAGCCGGGCGGGCAGGGGCGGAGAAATGTGCCTCTTTTGGTGACGCCCGGCGTTTTTTTCCGGGCCTGGACCGGGGGAAGGGGCGGATAAAAAAAGAGGGGCGGCTGGTGCCGCCCCTCCAGGGGAATAAGAGTGCCGGGGGGTAACTTCGGGAAAAGGGGAAGAAGGAGAGTCAAGTTTTAGGTTTTTACGTCCGCGTCGGACAACCCCCGGCACAATCTTTTAAGGAACTCGTTGTTCTTCGTGTCTTTTCTCGGGGGCCTCCACCCCCAACCGTCACGTGAGAATGATAGCCTCTCGGGGAGGCTTGTCAAGGCCGCAAAAAATTTTTTTCCTCAAAAATCCTCCCTGGGCTCCACCAGGTGGGTTTGCCCGGATCAATCGGGGAATTTAGCATGCCTCCCCATGGCTTCGGCGCTGACTCTTTCCCTTTCTTCTCCCGCCTGGTGGGCCCTCCTTGGGCTCGTCCCCCTGGCGGGGTGGCTCATCGGGGGGATTCCCTGGGGCGTCCTCTGGGTGCGCTGGCTCAAGGGCATCGATCTCAGGTCCGTGGGATCGGGAAACACGGGGGCCACCAACGCGGCGCGGGCCATGGGGGGGGGAAGGAAAGGTTTGGCCCTTTTTCTCTTGGTCTACCTCCTGGACCTGGGAAAGGCCCTGGC
>CAYQBW010000389.1:0-3749 GCA_964415725.1 uncultured Planctomycetia bacterium | reverse complement strand
CCTCCAGGCGTCCCGTCCCGGCCCCTCCCGGTCCCGGCAACGAGCTTGTGAGCACGGGCCTGGACCTGCCCCGGCTTCCCAAGCCCGGAGCCCGGCCCAGGTTCCCCCGCTTCGAGGCGGTCTTCCGGGAGTTCGAGAAGCAGGACCGGCTCTACCCGATCCCCCGGGGATGCGTGGTCTTCATCGGAGACGACCTGATCGCCCGCTGGAGAGACCTGGACGAGGACATGAGACCCCTTCACGCGGTGAACCGCGGCTTCGACGGAGCCTCCATGAGGGACGTTCTGGCCGTGGCGGACTGGTTCGTGATCGCCTACGAGCCGCAAATGGTGGTGGTCTCCGCCGGGGAGAAGGACCTGGAACGGGGGGCCTCGCCCCGGGCCTTGTTGGGTCTTTACAAGGCTTTTGTGGAAAAGGTCCGCCGGCGCCTTCCCAGGACGGGGATCTTCTTTCTTTCCATCCCGCCGGCGCCGAAGACGGAGGCACTCCGGGAGAAGGCGCGCGAGACGGGAAAGATGCTCCGCGCCTTTTGCCGCAAGACCTGGGGGGTCCACTTCATCGATCTCGGGCCCCCCATGCTGGACAGCCGGGGCCGGGTCAGGCCGATCCTCTACGCCGACGGATACCACCTGGACAGGAGGGGCTACCTCCTGCTCAAGGCCCTCCTCCAGCCTCCTCTCATGGAAGGGAGGGAGATCTACCAACCATATCCGGATGCCCGGTTCTTCGGAAAGATCAAGCAGATCAAGTGGCAGAGCCTCACCGCGGAGGACTTGAAGGAGCTTCCCCTGCTTCCTTTCCCCGAGGGAGTCTCCCCGGGGCGCCGGAGGGAGATCCTGGATCTTGTGGAGAAAGTGGGAAGGCCGGGAGCCCCGGCCGTGGAGGTCTTCGCCGCCTACAAGAGGCTCGCCCGGATCGGGTATGAGGCGATCCCGGCGGTGATCGACAAGATCATCCGTCTCGATTACACCCGGCGGGACGACGTGGTCCTGGGAGCCCTCTACTTCGACCTGCTCAAGGAGATGTGCCGGGGCGTGGGCCTGGAGTTCCACGGGACCCTCGATCCCGGATCGGACGTTCCTCCGCCCTGGAAGAACCGGATCGATATCGCCTGGAACCGGGGGGCCGCCATGCAGTGGTATCGTTTCTGGGTCCGTTACGGGAGAACCCGCAGGACCTGGAGGGAGGTCCTCCTGGGAATTCCTTTCTTCCACGGTTCCTGACCGGGAGGGCCCGCCCCCCTGTGGAGTTTCCCCGCCGGGGAGGATAGATTTCCCCTCCCCCGGGGAGGGGGAGGAGGACCAGGAAAGATGGAACCGGAGGATCGAAGAGGATGTTGGACGAGATCACCGCGCGCGTGAAGGAAGCCGAGGAGAGGGCCGCTCACCTGACGGTGTCTCTTTGACTTGGCCGGGGCCAGGGAAAGAATCGCCGAGATCGAAAAGACCATGGGAAAGGAGGGCTTCTGGGACGACCGGGAGACCTCCCGAAAACTCATGGCCGAGTTCAAGCGGCTCAAGAGCCGGGTCGAGCCTCTGAGCCAGGTGGAAAAGGCCCTGGAAGAGGCCAAGGTCCTGGTGGAGCTGGGCCGGGAAGCGGGGGACCCGGGGGAGGTGGAAGCCGACCTGGAGGAGGCCGTCTCCCGGGCGGAAACCTTGCTGGACAAGGTTGAATTCCAGCTCATGCTGGGAGGCGACCACGACCTGAAGAACGCCTTCCTTTCGGTCCACGCCGGCGCGGGGGGCGTGGAGGCCTGCGACTGGGCGGAGATGCTTCTTCGGATGTACCTGCGCTGGGCCGAGCGGCAGGGCTTCCAGGCGGACCTGGTGGACGTCCTGCCCGGCGAGGAGGCGGGGATCCGGAACGCCACGGTCCAGGTCAAGGGGGATTACGCTTATGGGTATCTAAAGGCCGAGGCGGGGGTCCATCGGCTCGTCCGGATCAGCCCCTTCGACGCGGCCTCCAGGCGGCACACCTCTTTCGCGGCCGTGGAGGTGATCCCGGAGTTCGACGACGACGACGAGATCGAGATCCTGGACAAGGACTTGAGGATCGACACCTACCGGGCCAGCGGGGCGGGCGGCCAGCACGTGAACAAGACCGAGTCGGCCGTGCGGATCACCCACATCCCCACGGGGATCGTCGTGACCTGCCAGAACGAGCGGAGCCAGCACAAGAACCGGGCCGTGGCCATGCGGGTCCTCAAGGCCAGGATCTACCACCTCCAGCAGCGGGAGAAGGAGGAGGAGATCAGGAATCTCTACGGCGAGAAGGGGGAGATCGCCTGGGGCAACCAGATCCGGTCTTACGTGCTGGCTCCCTACCAGCTGGTCAAAGACCTCAGGACGGGCTACGAGACGGGCAACACCCAGGCGGTGCTGGACGGGGACATCCAGGGTTTCATCGAGGCCTACCTGAAGGGAGTGAGGAGGCGGAAGAAATGAAGGTGGAGCGGGCCCTGATCTCGGTTTCCGACAAGAAGGGTGTGGTCGACCTGGCCCGGGGACTTGTGGACCTGGGAGTGGAGATCCTCTCCACGGGAGGCACGGCCCGCACCCTCAGGGAGGCGGGCCTCCCCGTTCGGGACGTGGCGGACTACACGGGTTTCCCGGAAATGATGGACGGCCGGGTCAAGACCCTTCACCCCAAGGTCCACGGCGGGATCCTGGCGCTCAGGGACGCTCCGGATCACCTCAAGGCCATGGGGGAGCACGGCATCCTTCCCATCGACATGGTGGTGGTGAACCTCTATCCCTTCCGCGAGACGGCGGCCAAAGGGCTTTCCCGGGAGGAGACGATCGAACAGATCGACATCGGCGGGCCGACCATGGTGAGGTCCGCGGCCAAGAACCACCGTTTCGTCGTGGTCCTCACCGACCCGGAGGACTACAACGGCGTGCTCACGGAGATGCGGGCCACCAAGGGCGAGGTGGGCGAGGCCACCAGGCGGAGGCTTGCACTGGCGGCTTTCCGGCACACCGCAGCCTACGACGCCGCCATCGCCGCCTGGCTGGCAGGGCAGGAGGAGGAGCCGGGGTTTCCCTCCACCTTCGCCGTCGTGGGGGACAAGGCGGCGGATTTGCGCTATGGAGAAAATCCACACCAGGGGGCGGCTCTCTACCGCCTCCTGGAAAAGGAAGGCCCCTCCGTGGCCGGGGCGCGCCAGATTCACGGCAAGGAACTCTCTTTCAACAACTACCTGGACCTGGACGCGGCTTTCGCCCTGGCGGCGGAGTTCAGCAGGCCCGCGGCGGTTGTGGTCAAGCACACCAACCCCTGCGGGTGCGCCCTTGGGGAGACCCCGGCCGAGGCCTTCCTGGGGGCCCTGGAAGGGGATCCCCTCTCCGCCTTCGGGAGCGTGACGGCCCTCAACCGGCCGGTGGACGCGGCCGCGGCCGGGGCCATGGCGGGGGAGGGGACCTTCCTGGAAGCGGTGATCGCCCCCTCTTTCACTCCCGAGGCCCTGGAGATCCTGAAAGGGGCCAAGTGGGGCAGGAACGTGCGCCTCATGGAAGTTCCTTCCTGGGGATACCCGGGGGGAAGCCTGGAGGTGCGGCCCATTTCGGGGGGATTTCTCCTCCAGGAGCGGGACCTGCCGGGGCGGGCCGATCCGGATTTCCGGTGCGTCACATCCCGGAATCCTTCGGGCGAGGAGAGGGAGGACCTCATGTTCGCCTGGCACGTGGTGAAGCACGTGCGCTCCAACGCGATCGTCCTGGCCAGGGGAAGGCGGGTCGTTGGTGTGGGGG
>CAYQBW010000388.1:0-3759 GCA_964415725.1 uncultured Planctomycetia bacterium | reverse complement strand
GACTACCTGCCCAGGCGGAGCTGGGAGAAGAAGGACCGCCCCGCCGGCGGGGCGGACATGGACCGTTACGTCCGGTACATGAAGAACCAGTTGGCCGAGCTGATCCGCAATTACCACCCGGCCGTCCTCTGGTTCGACGGGGAGTGGGAGTCCACCTGGACCCACGAGCGTGGGGTGGATCTCTACCACTACGTCCGGAGCCTGGACCCGGACATCATCATCAACAACCGGGTCGACAAGGGCCGCAAGGGGATGATCGGAATGACCAAGGAGGGGGAATACCTGGGTGATTTCGGAACCCCGGAACAAAGAATCCCGCCCAAGGGCCTTCCCGGCGTGGACTGGGAGACCTGCATGACCATGAACCGCCACTGGGGATACAACAAGCACGACAAGGACTTCAAGAGCGTGAAGGACCTGGTCCGCAAGCTCGCGGACATCGCCTCCAAGGGGGGGAACTTCCTGCTCAACGTGGGACCCAGGGCGGACGGCACCTTCCCGCCGGAATGCGTGGAAAGGCTCGAGGGCATCGGGCGCTGGATGGACGTGAACGGCGAGTCCATCTACGGAACCAGGGCGAGCGTGCTGGACGAGACCCCCTGGGGCCGCTGCACGGTGAAGTCCCTCCCCGGCGGAAAGACCCGGCTCTACCTGCACGTCTTCGAAAGGCCCGGCACGGGCCGGGTCCACCTTCCGGGCTTCGCCAACAAGATCGACCGGGCCTTCCTCCTGGCGGACCGGGCCCGGTCCCTTCCCGTGGAGAAGGGGGACTACACCACGGACATCGCCCTTCCCGCGAAGCTTCCCTCGGAGATCGACACCGTGGTGGCCCTGGACCTGGAAGGGGCGCCCCGGATCCTCTACCCCGATCCTTACCACGGGGAGACCAAGGCCCAGAGGGACGCCCGGATGAGGTGGTGGCGGGAGGCCAGGTTCGGGATGTTCATCCATTGGGGCGTATATGCTGTCCTGGGCGGCGTGTACAAGGGAAAGAAGATCCCGGGTATCGGCGAATGGATCATGTACAAGGCCCGGATCCCGGTGAAGGAATACAAGGCCTACGCCAGGCGGTTCAACCCGGTCTTATACGACCCGGACTCCTGGGTGCGCCTGGCCAAGGAGGCGGGGATGAAGTACATCGTCATCACCTCCAAGCACCACGACGGGTTCGCGCTCTTCGATTCCAAGGTCACCGATTGGGACATGGTGGACGCCACGCCCTACCACAAGGACCTTCTCAAGCCCCTGGCCGCGGCCTGCCGGAAACAGGGGATCAAGCTGGGCTTCTACTACTCCCAGGCCCAGGACTGGAACCATCCCGGCGGAGCAAGGGCCAGGGACCGGCTCTGGGACCCGGCCCAGAAGGGGGACATGGACGAATACATCGACAAGATCGCCGTCCCCCAGGTGCGGGAGATCCTCAGCAACTACGGGCCCGTCGCGATTCTCTGGTGGGACACGCCGGTGCACATGACCCGGGAGCGGGCGGACCGGCTCCTCCCCCTCCTCCGGCTCCAGCCGGGGATCCTCTACAACAACCGGCTCGGCGGGGGATACAAGGGGGACTTCAGCACCCCCGAGCAGAGGATTCCCGCCACGGGACTTCCCGGGGTGGACTGGGAGACCTGCATGACCATGAACCGGACCTGGGGCTACAAGTCCTGGGACAACAACTGGAAGAGCACGAAAACCCTCATCCGCAACCTGGTGGACATCGCCTCCAAGGGCGGAAACTACCTGCTCAACGTGGGGCCCAAGCCGGACGGGACCTTCCCCGCCCCCATCGTGGAGAGGCTCAAGGGGATCGGCCGGTGGATGAAGGTCAACGGCGAGGCGATCTACGCCACCAAGGCCAGCCCCTGCAGGCGGCCTTCCTGGGGCCGGATCACCAGGAAGGCCCTGCCTGGAGGGAACACGCGGCTCTACCTGCACGTCTTCGAACTGCCCGAAGACTCGGTCCTCCGGGTTCCCCTGGCCAACAAGGTCCTTTCCTGCCGCCTCCTGGCCGAGCCGGGACGCGCCTTCGAGGTGAAACGCTCTCCGGCCGGCCTGGCCGTGAAGTTCACAGGCTCCCTTCCCGACCCGATCTGCTCGGTGGTGGTCCTGGACGTCCGGGGGGATCCCGAGGCGGTGCCCTTTTTCGCCGAGCCCGGGAAGGACGGGAGGATCCACCTTCGGGCCGCCGACGCCAGGATCCACAATCCCGGGGGAGGAGGCGGGGCCCGTTACGAGAAGGGAGGCGTGAAGGACAACATCGGGTATTGGACGGATCCCCGGTCCTGGGTGGAGTGGCGGTTCAGGGTTCCCGGTCCAGGAACGTGGAGGATCGAGGTTCTCGCGGGGAATCCTTCCGGGGGGAACCGGCTTCGGATCGAGGTCGGGGGGAAGAGATTCCGCCTGGATCCTCCCGTAACGGGGAGCTACGACAAGTACCGCCGGGGGAAGGCGGGAACGGTCTCCTTCGGCAGGGGCGGATTCTTCAAGCTTGCCGTCAAGCCCGTGAAGAAAGGCTGGCACGCCCTGAACCTCAGGGAAGTGCGCCTGGTCCCGGTTCGCCGATGAACGGCCTGGAATCCGGGCTTTTTCGGGGGGGCGAAGCTTCCCGCCGGGACAGGTCCGGAAGGGGGAATCTTCCTCCTTCGGCCTGGTCCCTGGTCCTCTCCAACCTCCTTCCCCTGGCGGGGGTCCTCTTCTGGGGATGGGACGCCTTTTCCCTTCTCCTCCTTTTCTGGATGGAGAACGTTGTGATCGGCGTGATCCACATCTTCCGCCTGGCCCTGGCGGGCGGGGGAAACCCGGTGGAGCGATACGGCCGGTTTTTCCTGATTCCTTTCTTCGCCGTCCATTACGGGCTCTTCACTTTCGTTCACGGCGTCTTCGTGGTGGCCCTCTGCGGCCCGGATTCCCCCTTCCGGGGGGGAAGCGGGGCCGGGTTCAACCCCATGGATCTTCCCTCCATCGTCCTTTCCCGCCTGGGAGAAGGCGGGTTCGGCGCGGCCCTGGCGGCCTTGGCGGCGAGCCACCTCTTTTCCTTCGTCTCCAACTATCTCCTCAAGGGGGAATACAAGACCGCCCGGGCCAAGGACCTGATGATGCGGCCCTACGGGCGGGTGGTGGTGCTCCACCTGGCCATCCTGGGCGGCGGGTTCCTCGCCGTTTCCATGGGGTCCCCCCTCTGGATCCTGGTCCTCCTCCTGGTGTTCAAGACCGCCCTGGACCTGAGGGCCCACTTGAAGGAACGCCGCCTCCTGGCTTCCCCGTCTTGATTCCTCCATGTAAGATCCGCAAGTGAACCTGAGGCGACAGGAGGATCCCATGGGCTTGTTCGAATTCTTTTTCCCGGAATGGGCCGCGGCGGAGCACCTGAGGACCCTTGCGGAATCGAAGCGCAGGGAATTCCGGGCCAGGCATCGACGCCGCTTCCCCCGCCCGGAGAAACGGGCCGGGCTGGTGGAGAGGGGAGACCCGGAGAGGCGCATCGAGGCCCTGGAGGAGGACCTGGGGTTCCTTTCCCTCCTTCTCTTCGGGATCCTGGAGGAGTTGCAGGAGAAGGGGACCGTCGCCAGGGAGGATGTGATCGCCCGCATGGCCGAGTTGGACACCCTGGACGGAGTCCGGGACGGCAGGTTGAACGTCCAGGTCCTGAGAAGACTCTACGAGAAAGGGTCTGAAGGCGGGGATCCGGAGAGATAGAATTTTCTCATGACCGGGGGGAAAGGGATCGACCGGAGGCACTTTCTGGGGGAGGCGGCCCTCGCC
>CAYQBW010000387.1:0-3760 GCA_964415725.1 uncultured Planctomycetia bacterium | reverse complement strand
CTCGAAAAGGGCCGTTCTCCCCCGGTATCCGGTGTGGTGGCACTTCTCGCAACCCTTCCCGAAGTAGAAAGGCCTGCCTCCCGCGGCGTCCGCCGTGAGCTCGAGTTCCGCCAGGACCTCGGGCCCCGGGATGTATTCTTCCCGGCAATTCCGGCAGATCTTGCGGACCAGCCTCTGGGCGATGACGGCCTGGAGGGTGGCCGTGATCAAGTAGGGCTCCACGCCCATGTCGATCAACCGGGTCACCGCCGAAGGGGCGTCGTTGGTGTGGAGAGTGGAAAAGACCACGTGCCCCGTGAGGGCCGCCTCCACGGCGGTCTGGGCCGTTTCCAGGTCCCGGATCTCCCCCACCAGGATCTTGTCCGGGTCCTGCCGGAGAATGGTCCGGAGCACCTTGGCGTAGGTGACGCCGATCTCCTCGTTCACCGGCACCTGGATGATCCCGTCCAGGTCGTATTCCACGGGGTCCTCGGTGGTGATGATCTTCACGCCCTCCCGGTTCGCCTTGTTGAGGGCGGCGTAAAGGGTGGTGGTCTTCCCCGACCCGGTGGGTCCGGTGACCAGGATGATCCCGTGGGGAAGTTCGATGAGACCCTCGAGGATCTGGAGTTCCCTGGGCCGGAGACCCAGGTTGTCCAGGTCCAGGGAGACCACGGAGCGGTCGAGAACGCGAAGCACGCAGGATTCGCCGAACATGGTGGGCAAGGTGGAGACGCGGAGATCCACGGACCGGCCCGCCAGGCTGACTTGGATCCTTCCGTCCTGGGGAAACCGGGTTTCCGCAATGTCCAGGTTGGCCAGGACCTTGACCCGCGAGATCAGGGGGACGGCCAGGTGGGGAGGAGGCGCCTCCATCTCGTAGAGAACCCCGTCCACCCTGTACCGGACCTTGAAGTCCTTCTCGAAGGGTTCCAGGTGGATGTCCGAGGCCTTGTCCTGGATGGCCTGGAGAAGGATGTAGTTGAGGAGTTTCACCACGGGCCCCGACTGGGCCGCCGCCAGGGGGTCGCTGGTGTCCAGCTCCAGCGCTCCCTTCTTGATCTCCTCCATGACCCCCCGGGCGGGCTTCTCCTCGAGCACCCGCTCTTCCGGATAGAACCTGCGGATGGCCTCCTTCAAGGCCCCCGGTTCCGCCACCACTCCCTGGACATGGAGCCCCGTGGTGAAGGCCAAATCGTCCAGGACGGAACGGTTGGCCGGGTCGGCCAGGGCGACCACCAGGGTATCTCCCTTCTTTTCCACGGGGAGGACCTGGAAGACCCGGGCCGTGGAAGGGTCCACCTGGCCGAGGACCTCCGGGGGTGGATGGACCCCTTCCAGGTCGAGGAAGTCCAGGCCAGCCTGGGCCGCAAGGCCACGGGCAAGCCCCCGGGTGTCCAAGTTCCCTTGCCGGACGAGGATCTCCCCCAGAAGCCCTCCATCCTCGGCCTGGACGGCAAGGGCCTCCTGGATATGGGCCTCCGTAACCAGGCCCAGGGACTTCAGCACCTGTCCCAGGAGCTTTCTAGGCGGCACGTCCATCCTCCCCGGGCGCCCTCACGAGACGCCGCCGAGCTTGAGCGCCATGGCCCGAGGGTCCTGGCACTTGTCCATGGCCGTGGCCCTGTCGATCTTCCCGGCCCGGTAGAGGCCGTGGAGGAAATCGTCCAGGAGAATCATCCCCTCTTTCTTCCCTGTCTGGATCACCGAGGGAATCTTGAAGGTCTCCCCCTTGCGGATGTGGTTCTCCACGGCGGGGGTCATGATCATGATCTCGAAGGCCGCAACGAGCCCCTCCTTGTCGGTCCGGGGCATGAGCACCTGGGAGATCACGGCCAGGATGGAGACCGAGAGCTGGGAGCGGATCTGCTCCTGCTGGTCCGTGGGGTACTGGTCGATGATCCGGTCCACCGTGCGCGCGGACCCGGTGGTGTGCAGGGTTCCCAGGACGAGGTGGCCCGTCTCCGCGGCGGTGATGGCCGCCGAGGTGGTCTCCAGGTCCCGCATCTCCCCCAGCATGATGACGTCCGGGTCCATCCTGAGGACCCGGCGCATCGCCTCGGCGAAAGTGGGAACGTCCACGCCGATCTCCCTCTGGGTGACCTGGCTCAACTTGTGTTCGTGGTAGAACTCGATGGGGTCCTCGATGGTCACGATGTGCTTGTCCATGGTGGAGTTGATGTGGTCCACCATGGTGGCCAGGGTGGTGGTCTTTCCCGAACCGGTGGGGCCCGTCACCAGGATCAGCCCCCTGGGCCTGCCCAGAAGGTTTTTCACGCTCTCGGGCAGGCCGATCTCCTCGAAGGACATGAGCCTGGTGGGAATGAGCCGCATGGCGGCCCCCCAGAACCCCTTCTGCCGGAAGATGCTCACCCTGAAGCGGGCCTTGTCCTGGAAGGGATAACCGAAATCGGAGGTCCCGATCTCCTCGATCTCCTTGAGGGCCCTCTCGGGCGCGAACTGCCGGATCAGGCGCTCCGTGTCCTCCGGCGCGAGGGGGGGAAGGTCCGGGATGGGATAGAGGTGGCCGTGGACGCGGACCACAGGGGCCCTCCCCACGCCGATATGGAGGTCCGACCCGTTCTTCCGGACCACGTGTTCCATCATTTCGAAGATGTCCATCATTGACCTCTTTCCGGGATTTCTTTCAGGCCTGGACCGTCACTCGCAAAACCTCGGCGATGCTGGTTTCCCCGGACAGGACCTTCCGGGCGCCGTCCTTGAGGAGGGTGTTCATCCCCCCCGAGGTGACGGCGTACCTGGCCAGCTTGTAGGTCGGCTCCTTGCGGAAGACCATCTCCCTCAGGGTTCCGTCCATCTCCATGAGTTCGAAGATTCCTTTCCTGCCCTTGTAGCCCGTGCCCTCGCAGGCCGGGCATCCCACCGGCCTGTAAACGACCGCCCCCTCCGCCTCGGCGGGGGTGAGCCCGATGCTCTCGAGCTCGGACGGCGCCGGATCGTAGGCTTCCTTGCACTTGGGACAAAGCACCCGGACGAGCCGCTGGGCCATCACCGCCTGCACCGAGGCGGCCACGAGGAAGGGCTTGATCCCCATGTCGATGAGCCTGGTCAGGGCCGAGGGGGCGTCGTTGGTGTGGAGGGTGGAGAAGACCAGGTGCCCGGTCAGGGCCGCCTGGACGGCGATCTCTGCCGTTTCCCTGTCCCGGATCTCCCCCACCAGGATGATGTTGGGAGCCTGGCGGAGCATGGACCGGAGGATCTTGGCGAAGGTAAGGCCGATATTGTGCCGGACCTGGCACTGGTTGATTCCTGGAATATGATATTCGATGGGGTCCTCGGCGGTGATGATCTTGACGTCGGGCCGGTTGAGCTCGCTGAGGGCGGCGTAAAGGGTCGTGGTTTTCCCCGAACCGGTGGGACCGGTGACCAGGAAGACCCCGTTGGGCCGCTTGATGATCCTCCGGAACCAGACGTAATCGTCGGGGTGAAAACCCAGGGCTTCCAGGGAGAGAAGGTTGGCCTCCCTGTCCAGGAGCCTCATGACCACGGTCTCCCCGTGGTTGGTGGGAAGGACCGATGTCCTCACGTCGATGGGTCTTCCCTCCACCTGGACCAGGATCCTCCCGTCCTGGGGTTTCCGTTTTTCGGCGATGTCCAGGCCGGCCATGATTTTCAGCCTGGAGACCAGGGGGCCGTGAAGGTGGGACGGGTGTTCGGCCATGGTCCTGAGGACTCCATCGATCCTGTAACGGATCCTGACCCTGTCCTCGAATGGCTCGACGTGAATATCGCTAGCCCGCATCTTGAGAGCCTCCTGGAA
>CAYQBW010000386.1:1374-3797 GCA_964415725.1 uncultured Planctomycetia bacterium | reverse complement strand
AAGAACGCCTGGAAAGTCCTGGTGGTGGAGAAGAAGACGGGCAAGCCCGTGCCGGGCGCCCAGGTCCAGGTCCTGGACATCTCCACCGTAAAGGACCCCACCAAGCTCATGCGCGAGGCCGCCACGGGAGGGTTGAGCCGGATCGAGGGTTTCCTCCAGGAATTCGGCAAGACCTACACCGCCGATTCCAAGGGGGTCGCCTGGATCCATCCCCTCCGGAATCTCCGGATGGGCGCCCTCATGGCCGCCCGCAAGGGCAACCTCTGGGGCATGCTCACCCCCATGGGGTCCATGTCCCCCCCGCTCAAGATTGAAGTCGCCCCCGTCCAGGAGATCCTGGTCCAGGTAAAGAATTCCAAGGGCGAGCCCGTGGCGGGGGTGCCCGTGGGAATCGGCATAGCCATGGGCCCCATGAAGAGTTTTCCCTTGAGGGCGACCACCAAGGCCCCCTCGGGGGTCGCCCGGTTCCGGCACGTGGGTATCCTCTTCCGGGAACTCAGGGATCGAGGCAAGGGCCTGGCCGCCCTCCTGGTCCCCTTGAAGAAACCGGTGGAGAAGGAGTTCGACCCCAAGGCCCTCCCAAAGAAACCCATCGTCTTCACCCTGCCCCCCACGGGCAGAGTGGAAGTCTTCGTCCAGGGACCCAGGGGGCCGGTCGCAGACGGAGAGGCCATCGCCTCCATCTCCGTGGCCAAGGAAAAGGTGCAAAGAAAGGGGCCCTTCACTCCTCCCCCGGGCGTGCAGGAAAACCCCGTGGTCCCCGTGAAGGGGGGAAAGGCCCTCTTCCCCTTCGTGGGGCTCGGCCTGGAACTGCAGGTTACCGTGGCCAAGGTCTCCTCCACCATGATGATCGGCAGAAGGAAGCCTACCACCGTAAAAGGCCCCGGACCGACCGCGCCGGGCCAGACCGTCACTTTCCGGGTGGTCCTAACAGAGCGGGAAACCATCCTTGCCGGACGGGTCCTCCTTCCCTCCGGGAAACCTGCGGCCGAGAAGACCCTGACCTGGACCCTGAAAACCAAGGAGGGGGGTGGATCCTCGTCATCCTCCTCCATCCTCCGGACCGACAAGGAGGGGCGATTCAAGTTCAACCTGGAGAATGGGAAATTCCTGGGAGAATCCAGGACTTTGATCCTCCAATTCGACAAGGGAAAATCAGGGGAGATCCTGGAGGGCAAGGTCGATCTCAGCCGGGATTTCCTTCCCGGCGTGACCGACGTGGGAGTCATCCGACTGCGCGCTCCCGACTTCCTGGTCTCCGGCACCGTCCAGGACCCACAGGGGAAACCTGTCCCGGGCACCATGATCCAGGTCCTCACGAAAAAGGCTTTCGGTTCCAACGAGAAGAACTTTTACTGGTCCCCCATCGACACCCCTTTCACTTACACCGACCCCAAGGGCCGCTTCAAAGTGCTCGGAAAGAACAAATGGCCTGAATTGAAACTCCGGGCCCAAAAATCCGGCTGGTACCAAACCAAGGAAGTGGTCGTTTCCCCGGGGGCGACGGACGTCGTCCTGGTGCTCAACAAAGGCGGCACTGTGACGGCATCCTTCCTGGCCGATCCGGAAGTGCCCCTGGAAGATCTGCGGATCTCCCTTGTCTCCGGCGGACCCAATCGAATTTCTTTTCGGGGGCACCTGGAAAAAGGGAACCTGGCCGTATGGAAGGGACTGTCCCCGGGAACCTACGACCTCGAGGTCCGCCTCCCTTCGGATGGAGGCAATCCAAAGACGAAACCCCTTGCCGAAATTCAGGGCATCCTGGTGGAGGCTGGAAAGGACACCGCCGACCCGAGGCTCAAGAACATCGATCTCCGGGGGAAGATCCAGGTCCTCCGCCTGGAGATCGTGGACAGGGAAGGACACAGGATCACCGACGCCTGGGTGCACTGGGGAAAGGATTTCGGCCGAAGCGCCTGGTATAGAAAGGGAAAGCCCCTCCTCATGGGAAGGGACGAAGGAAAGACTCTCATGGTCATCGCCTCGGGCTACAAGCCGGCAAAGGTCCAGCCTGCCGGCAATCCCGTCAAAGTCGTCCTGGAAAGAGGGTACAAAGTCCGCCTCGTCTACAGGGGAGAAGGCCCCCTGCCGGAAGCCCCCTTCTTCCTGGGAGTCGACTTTTTACTGCCTTTCAGAGGAAAAAAATCTCCCACTCCCCTGTTTTACGTAGGTTCCCGGACCTCCTACTTCGGGAAAGACGGGGTTCTCGAGTGCTGGCTCTCCGCTCCGGGAAAATACAAGATTAACTGGATGTTGAAAAAGGAAGAGGGCGGTGGTTGGAGAAGCGGCTCCTTTGCCGTGGAAAAGGAATCCGTCATCGAAGTCCGGGACGTCCCGGGCGTCCAGACCTTCGACGTCTCCCTCCCGGCGAAGGACCTGGAGAAGGCCCTGAAGGAATACCGCAAATAGAAGGGGACCTGGAC
>CAYQBW010000386.1:0-1364 GCA_964415725.1 uncultured Planctomycetia bacterium | reverse complement strand
CCTCGTAATTCCCACAACATGGAGCACCCGAAGCGATGAATCGACGCTCAGCCACCCTCTTCTTCGGAATCCTCGGCTTCCTGGGACTGGTCCTCCTCTTTCTCTTTTCTCCGGAAGAGGACCTCCAGGCCTGGAAACCGGAACCCCACCCCCCCGGCCGGCCCTGGAAGGTCCAGGTCGTGGAGAAGGAGACGGGCAAGCCCGTGCCCGGCGCGGAGGTCCTGGTCCTGGACCTGGGCCGCGTCCAGGACCCGCAAGAGGTTATCCGGAAAATCAGGGCCTGGGACCAACTTACCCAGGACCAGCCCATCCGGGAGTTCAGCCGGTCCTACCGTTGCGACGCGGGAGGCGTCGCCTGGATCCCCGCCCTTCCCACACCTCTTCTTTTCGGCACCATCGAGGCCAGGAAGGGGAATCTCTGGGGGAGGGTCGATCCCATGACCCTCTCCGCTCCCCCTTTCCGGATCGAGGTCACCCCCTTCAAGGTGATCCGGGTCCAGGTGAAGGACCGGAGGGGCAGGCCCGTGGCGGGCGTGCCCGTGGGGCTCGGCCTCCGAACCAGACCCTCCTCTTATTTCTTTTTCCAGCGGGCCGAAACCAGTGGACCTGAAGGAATCGCCCGTTTCCGGCGCACGAATATCTTTCTCCAGCAGAAAGACAAAAAAACCAGGGGCCTGGCCGCTCTCCTGGTCCCTTCCAAAAAACCGCTGTTCCAGGAGTTCGATCCGCGAAACCCGCCCGCCGATCCTATCGTCTTCACCCTTCCTCCCACGGGGAAAGTGCGCCTCCTGGTCAAAGGCACCAACGGACCGATCCCCGACGGCTGGTGCCTGGCCGCCCTCTGCCGGAAGGAAAAAGAAAAGGGGGAACCCAAGCCGGTCCGTCTCCGGCCCTGCCCCATCCTCCCCGTGCGGGGAGGCAGGGTCCTCTTCCCATTCGTGGGTCTCGGCCTGGAATTGAAAGCCCAGGTCACGGCAGGCCAGGCGAATTTTCCCTTCTTTTCTTCCGACTACGGAATCGGGGAATTGTCCTCCACCCTGGGCCGCGGCCCGGTCCGCCCGGGTGAAGTCGTGGACCTCCAGGTCACCCTGGGCACGCCGGCGCTCCTTACGGGAAGACTGCTCCTTCCTTCCGGAAAGCCCGCCGCGGAATCGGTCTTCCTTTCGATCCACAAGGGAAAAGGGAAATACCTGCCGGCCGGACTTCGCGTCGACTATCTCAAAACGGACAAAAAGGGACGTTTCCGCCAGCGCCTGCCCAGCGGACCTTGCGGAATCGCCACGAGGATCCAGCAATGGATCCTTCTTTCCCCCACCAAGGAAACGCCCCTTTCGGCCCGCCTCGACCTGGGAAAGACCCTCCCT
>CAYQBW010000385.1:0-3800 GCA_964415725.1 uncultured Planctomycetia bacterium | reverse complement strand
AGCCTGGGCCGGCCCGGAGAGGCCGGGGAGGCGGGCGGGGCCTGATTCCATGGCCGCGGAAACTCCGAAGAAGCTTCCCCTGGCCCTGCCGGAGATCGGCGAGGAGGAGATCGCCGAGGTGATCGCCTGCCTGAGGTCGGGATGGATCACTTCCGGCCCCAGGGTGAAACGCTTCGAGGCGGATTTCGCCGCGAAAGTAGGAGCCTCCCACGCTCTCGCTTTTTCTTCCTGCACCGCCGCCCTGCACGTGGCCTTCCGGGTCCTGGGCGTGACGGAGGGAGTGGACGTCGTCCTTCCTCCCTTTACCTGGGCCTCCACGGCCAACATGGTCGCGGCCTGCGGGGGGCGGCCCGTCTTCGCCGACATCGATCCCGTCACCTGGAATCTTTCCCCCCGGGCGGTGGCCGCCGCCCTTACGCCGGAGACGAAACTCGTCGTTCCCGTCCACTACGCGGGCCTTCCGGCGGACCTGGACGGGATCGCCGCCGTCCTTCGCGAAAAGGGGCGGGAGGACGTGAAGATCCTGGAGGACGCGGCCCATGCCGCTGGGGCTTCCTACAAGGGCCGGCCCGTCGGATCGGACGGAAATCCCACTGTCGCGGCCTGCTTCTCCTTTCACCCCATCAAGAACATGACCACCGGCGAGGGGGGCATGCTGGTCACGGGCGGCGGGGAGATCGCCCGGGAAGCGGGGCTCTGGCGCTTCCACGGCGTGGCCCGGGACGCGTACACGGCCTACAGCGGAAAGGCCCCTCCTCCCGGGGGCTACGACATCGTCCTGCCGGGTTTCAAATACAACATGACGGACATCCAGGCGGCGCTGGGAATCCACCAGCTGAAAAAACTGGACCGGATGAACGCCAAGAGGGCCGGCCTGGTCCGGGCCTACCGGGAGGCCCTGGCGGACCTGGAGGGCCTGGAGCTTCCCGGGCGGGCGCCCTATGAGTACGTCCACTCCCACCACCTGTTTCCCATCCTCGCCCCGGCGGGGGACGGAAGCCTCGAGGGGGGAGCCGCCGAGAGAGTCCGCATCGTCCGGGCCCTGGCGGAACGAGGGATCGGAACGGGAAGGCACTTCGAGGCGGTGCACCTGGCCCGGTTCTACAGGGAGCGCTTCGGAACGGGGCCCGGGCTTTGTCCCGTGGCCGAGAGGGTGGCCTCCCGGGTCCTCTCCCTTCCCCTCTACCCGGGCATGGAGATCGAGGACGTGGAGCGGGTGGCCGAGGCTTTGAAGGAGGTGTGGCGGCCGTGAAGGTTTCCGTGGTGATTCCCGTCTTCAACGAGGAGCGGAACCTGGAGGCCCTCTGGGCGCGGCTGGAGCCGGTGCTCGCGCCCTACGACGCGGAGGTGATCTTCGTGGACGACGGGAGCGGGGACCGCTCCCTGGAGATCCTCCGGCGGATGGCGGAGGAATATCCCGAGCGTGTCAGGGTGATCTCTTTCAACCGCAACTACGGCCAGCACGCGGCGGTCCTGGCGGGGATCGAGGCGGCCGAGGGGGACGTGGCGGTGACCCTGGACGCGGATCTCCAGAATCCGCCCGAGGAGATTCCCCGGCTTTTGGAGAAAGTCGAGGAGGGCTACGACGTGGTGGGAACCTGGCGCAGGCACCGGAAAGACACCTTCTTCCGGCGCTGGGCCTCGCGGCTCTCCAACTGGGTCACGGCCAGGCTGCTGGGCGTGCCCCTCAAGGACTTCGGGTGCATGCTCCGGGCCTACCGGCGGGACGTGGTGGACTCCATGAAGTCCTGCCGGGAGCGCTCCACCTTCGTGCCCGCCCTGGCCTGCAAGTTCGGGCGGCGGATCACGGAGATTCCCGTCTGTCACGCCGACCGTCCCGGCGGGGATCCTTCCCGGTATTCCCTCCTGAAGCTCCTGAAGCTCCAGGCCGACCTGCTTACGGGTTTTTCCAGCGCCCCCCTCAAGCTGGCCACCCTGATCGGGCTGGTCGTGGCCTTCCTGTCCCTCGTGTTCGGCGTCTTTCTCGGCATCCGGCGCCTCGTGGTGGGCCCCGAGAACGAGGGGGTCTTCACCCTCTTCGCCGTCCTCTTCTTTCTTATGGGGGCGAGTTTCCTGGCCATGGGGATCATGGGGGAATACCTGGCCCGGATCTACGACGAGGTGCGGGCCAGGCCCCGGTCGGTGATCAAGGAGAGGATCAACTTTCCGGCCGTCCTGCCCTCCCCTTCCGGGCCGGGAGCCCGGGAGGAAGCGGGCGGAAAGGCGGGCAGGAAGGCGGAGATTCCCCGTTGAGAGTCCTCTTCTTCGGATACAGCTCCATGGGAGCCGCCGCCCTGGAGGTCCTGCTCCGCCGGGGCGACGAGATCGCCGCCGTGGTGACCCACAGGGACGATCCGCAGGAGGACCGCTGGTTTGAGACGCCGGCGGAGAAGGCCAGGGAGGCGGGCCTGGAGGCGCCCCTCCTTTTTGGAGAGGAAATGGGGCGGGAGGAGCTCCTGGACCTGGCCCGGCGGAGCGCTCCGGACCTGGTCCTTTCGGTCTTCTACCGGTCCCTCCTTCCCGGGGCGGTCCTGGAGGCGGCGAGGCGCGCCGCCTTGAATCTCCATCCTTCCCTCCTTCCGGCCTACCGGGGCCGGGCGCCCATCAACTGGGTGCTGGTCCGGGGGGAGAAAGAGACGGGGATCACCCTGCACCACATGACGGAGCGGGCCGACGCCGGGGACATCGTGGCCCAAAGAAGGGTGGAGATCGCGCCCCGGGAGACGGCGCTTTCGCTTTACCGGAAACTCGAGAGAGAGGGCGTGGCCCTCCTGGAGGAGACCCTTCCCCTGGTGGAGAGGGGCGAGGCGCCCCGGATTCCCCAGGACGAGGAGAAAGCCTTCTACGTGGGAAGGAGGCGGCCCGAAGACGGGTGGATCGACTGGGCCCGGCCGGTTTGGGAGATCGACTGCCTGGTCCGGGCCGTGGCTCCTCCCTGGCCCGGGGCCTTCGCCGAGCTGGACCTGGGCAAGGGACCCGTGGTCCTGAGGATCGAGGAGGGGGAGCCCTCTTTCGGGAAGGCCGGGGAGCCTCTGCCGCCGCCGGGGACAGTCCGGGCGGAAGGAGGGGGTCTCCTCGTGGCGGCCGGGGACGGGTGGTTCCGGGTGAAGAGGTGGTCGGAAGTGGAGAATCCCCCCGGGAGGAAGGGATGAGCGCCCCCGGGATCCCCGGAGGTGTGGTCCTCAAGGTGGACGTGGACACCTTCCGGGGGACCCGGGAGGGTGTGCCGGGGATCCTGGAGGAGCTGGAAAGCGCCGGGGTGAAGGCCTCCTTCTTTTTCACGTTGGGGGCGGACCGGTCGGGAAGGGCGATCTTCCGGGTGTTCCGGAAGAAGGGATTTCTCTCCAAGATGGCCCGGACCAATCCCCTGGAGATGTACGGGCTGAAGACCATGTTCTACGGCACCCTCCTTCCGGGGCCGCGGATCGGGAAGAGGCTTGCCGGCCTCATCCGGGCCGTCCGGGAGGCGGGCCACGAGACGGGCCTCCACGCCTGGGACCACGTAAAGTGGCAGGATTCCCTGGAGCGGATGAGCGCGGGAGAGATCGAGGAAGAGGTGAAGAAAGGGGTGGAGGCCTACGGGGATATCTTCGGGGAGAGGCCCCGGCTTTTCGCGGCCCCGGCCTGGCTCGCCACGGATCCGGCCCTGGAGGCCTTGGAAAAGGCCGGGTTTTCGGTGGTCTCTCTCTCCAGGGGGAGGGTCGGGCCTTTCCGTCTTGCTGTCGGGGGAAGGCCCCTGGAGATGGTGGAAGTCCCCACGACCTTGCCCACTTTGGACGAGTGCCTGGGAAGGGAGGGGG
>CAYQBW010000384.1:0-3805 GCA_964415725.1 uncultured Planctomycetia bacterium | reverse complement strand
TCCTGGACGTCCACCGTGGGAGGGAGCTTCCTCATGAAGCTCCAGGCCGAACGCTCCACAAGGCTCCTGTAACACTCCAAAAGAGCGCTCTCGTTGGGCCGATTGGGCCGCTTCTTGTAGCGGCGCAGGACCGCCCGCGGGTCCGGCGCTTCTTTGATTGCGCCATTGCGTTTTCCCGCGCCCGGCCCCGACTTCGACCGTTTCATCGGCTCCCGCCTCCCTGACCCGCCCTCTCGGGCCTCTTCGTTCACGGGACCACTCGATGTCCGGGGGGATTCTCCCCCCGGGTCCGCCGGGTCGGCTTTCACGTCGAGAAAAAGAACTGTCTCAAGATTAGAAAGAACTCACGCGACCCGCGCAAGGAGAAGTAAGAAAAAAATTTTTCTTACCAAGGTAAGCGAGAGAGCCTCCCGGGAAACCAATGTCATTCCCTGGAGGCGGGATGGATTCCCGCTCTGGCGAGAACCCTCTTCTCGGCGGCGATCATTTTCTTGCGGCTCTCTTCGTCTCCGTCGTCGTAACCCAGCAGGTGAAGGACGCCGTGCACGAAGTAGAGGGCCAGTTCATCCTCCATGGAGGATCCGAGCCGCTTCGATTCCCTCTCGGCGGTCTCCACCGAAACGATCACCTCACCTTCGTCGTCCTCCAGGAGAAAGGACATCACGTCCGTCGCCTCTTCCCGGCCGAGGAAACGCCCGTGGACCTCGGAGATGGTCTTGTCGTCCACCAGGGCCAGGGAAAGGCGCGGCGCCCTTCCCTCCTCCTCCCGAACAGCCTGAAGGAGGCCGAGAAACCAGGATTTCCCAGGCGTGGGCCGCTCCTGGAGATCGGCGATTTCCAGGTCCGCTTCGCCCGTCACGAAGGATTCTCCTCCCGCGAAGAGGGATAGGCGGGCCTGGTATGGTGGATTCCGATCAGGACGGCCGTGAAGGCCTCTTCGATCTCCTTGATGTCCTTCAGCGTCAGGGGGCTTTCGTCGAGCTGGCCGTCCTTGAGCCTCTTCCACGTGAGGTCCTTCACCATGGTCCTGATCCGCGAAGGCGTGGGATTGTTCAGGGACCGGACGGCCGCCTCCACCGTGTCGGCCAGCATCACGATGGCCGTCTCCTTGCTCGAGGGCTTGGGGCCGGGATAGCGGAAGCTGTCTTCGTCCACCGATCCGCCCTTCTCCTCCTGCCTCTTCAAAGCCTCGCGGTAGAAGTATTCGATCTTGGTGGTCCCGTGGTGCTCGGTCATGAAGGGACGCACGCAGGGAGGGAGATCGTAGTAATCGGCCAGCTCGAGGGAGTCCTTGGGATGGGAGGCGATGATCAGGGCCGACATCTCCGGGGAGAGGGTTTCGTGCAGGGAACTCCCCCCCCTCATGTTCTCGGCGTAGTATTGGGGCTTCACCATCTTGCCGATGTCGTGGAAGTAGGAGCCCACCCGGCAGAGCAGGCCCTGGGCCCCGATACGTTCCGCCGCAGCCTCGGCCAGGAGCCCCACGATGAAGGAGTGGTGGAAGGTCCCGGGCGCTTCGATCAGGAGCTTGCGCAAAACGGGTTGCTCGTTCTGGTTGGAAAGCTCCAGGAGACTCACGTCCGTGGTGACTCCGAAGACGTATTCGATCACGGGCAGGAGGCCGGAAGCGAGAAAGCCCACCAGGATCCCCTGCCCGAAATACCACCCCAGCCTCATGGCCACGCCCGGGGGATCCAGGTTCTCCAGAAAGAGCATGAACCCGAACCCCGCCAGGACCTGCGCGATCCCGATGAAAAGGCCCACCCGGATGAGGGTGGACCGCTTCCTCACCCTTCCCACCGTCAAGGCCGCCACGGCCGCCCCGGCCCCGAGCACCCCCAGGGCGGGCACGGGGTTCCTTCCCCCGCAGGAGAGAAGCAGGCCGAGACAAATCACAAGGATCCCCGAGGCCCCCAGGGAAAAACGCTGGGAGAGGACCAGGGTGAAGAGAAGAGTGGCCGCGCTCAAGGGGACGGCCGTGGTGGGCCAGCCGAAGACCAGGCAGAGCCTGGCCAGGGCCAGGGTGCCGGCGGAGATCCCGAAGGCGCTGAAACACCTGGAGAAGGAAGCCAGGGAGTCCCTCTGGAAGCGCACCAGGTAGAGCCCCGCCAGGTAATGGAGACAGGCCACCAGCACGGCCAGCCCCGCCACCCGGTCGGCCCGCCACGGAGCGGGCAGGGAGGACAGGGCCAGGAGGAAGAGAAGCACCCCGTGGAAAACGAGAAGCCCGGATTTCCTCAAGGGCTCCCCCAGGGGGGGCGCCCCGGGGGCGGCCTTTCCCTTCCCGGGAAGACGGGCCCGCTCGGGGCTCACCCGGCGGATTTTTTTCTTCTTCTTGTTCTTGGCGAAAGTGAGACCGGGAATCACGGCATTTCCTCCCTTTCGCCCTCTTCGTAGGCCTTCACGATCTTCTGGACCAGGGGATGCCGGACGATGTCCTCCTTTCCAAGGTGGACGAAGAGGATCCCCTCGATGCCCGCGAGCCTGCGCTCCGCGTCCACGAGCCCCGAGACCATACCTCCCGGAAGGTCCGTCTGGGTCACGTCCCCCGTGACGACAAGCTTGGAATTCTCGCCCATCCTGGTGAGAAACATGAGCATCTGGGACGGGGTGGTGTTCTGGCCCTCGTCCAGGATGATGAAGGCGTCGTTCAAGGTGCGCCCCCGCATGTAGGCCAGGGGACAGACCTCGATGACGTCGTTTTCCACGTAACGCCGCGCCATGGGGGGATCCAGGATCTCCCCCAGGGCGTCGTAGAGGGGACGCAGGTAGGGATTGACCTTGGCCTGGTAATCCCCCGGCAGGAAGCCCAGCCTCTCCCCGGCCTCCACGGCGGGCCTCGTCAGGATCAGTTTCCTGTATTCCCCCTCGGCGAGTTTCTCGCAGGCGACCCCCACGGCGAGGTAGGTCTTCCCGGTGCCGGCGGGCCCGATCGCGAAGACCATCCCCTCCCTCCTCAGTCCGCGCAGGTAGCGCTCCTGCCCCGGCGTCCTCGGCGCCACGCGCCCCTTCTTGCGCCGCCCCGAAACCAACTCCAGGATCCAGCCACGGAACCTGTCCGGCGTAATCTGTTTCCCGCTTCGGATCTCGTGGAGGGCGCGGTGGACCAGGTTCTTGGCCTGGGCCACGCTCTCCGCCGGGCCCAGGAGGATCAGCTCGGCTCCCCTGGGCACCAGGGTGACCTGGAGGAGATCCCGCAGGAGGCGGGCGTGCCCGTCCATGGGGCCCATGAGGACCCGCGCCTCCTCCTGGCTCTGGAGCTTCACGGAATCCTCAAGCACCGCTCCCCCCGGTCAGGAGCACCACCAGGAGAAAGAAGGGCGGCGTGCTCAGAAGAAAACTGTCCACAAGGTCCAGGACCCCGCCGTGGACGGGGACCAGGCGGGAAGAATCCTTGGCCCCGCACAGGCGCTTCACCATGGATTCCACCAGGTCCGAGATCTGGGCCGTCATGCCTACCATTATGGCCAGCCCGGCCCAGGCAGGAAGGGGAAGATCCACCACAGAGGAAGGGATCAGGCCGGAAGCGGCCACCCCGATCGCCAGGGAAGCCGCCAATCCCCCCAGGGCCCCTTCCACGGACTTCCCGGGGCTCACGTGGGGGATCAACTTGTGGCGCCCAAAAAAGACCCCCGCCAGGTAGGCCAGCCAGGGGGCGGGGCTGCCGGTCATGAGGGGCTGGATCACCGCCGCCATGGCCGAGGCCTGGGGCGCGGGCAGGTCGGTGGTGCCGAAGCCGTAGGTCTGGTTGAGCACCAGCATCACCACGCCCACCGACGCGGCCGCGGCCAGGGTGCCCAGGAAC
>CAYQBW010000383.1:0-3808 GCA_964415725.1 uncultured Planctomycetia bacterium | reverse complement strand
CCCGAGGCTCCTCGCCGACGGTGGCCAGAAGGAGGGGTTCGCCCCGGGCGGGCCCTCCCGGGGCGGCCAGGGGGGCGGCGGCTGCGGCCATGGCAGCGACCGACGCGTTGGCTTGCACGGCGCCCTGGTCCGGGAGGGCCGCCTCTACGGGCGGGGCGCCGTGGACGCCAAGGCGTCGGTGGCTGCCATGGCCGCCGCCGCCGCCCGCCTGGCCGCCGCGGGAGGGCCCGCCCGGGGGGAACTCCTCCTTCTGGCCACCTTCTGCGAGGAGACCCGGGAAACCACCATGCCGGCCCTCCTGGAAGAGATCGGTCTTCCGGAGGCGGCCCTGGTGGGGGAGCCCACCTCCCTTCGGCCCTGCGTGGCCCAGAGGGGGCTCATGATCCTCTCCCTCCGGTGGACGGGGGAGCAGGTCCATGCCGGCTGGGCCGCGGACCTCCCGCAAAAACCTCCCAACGCCATCGAGCGGGCCGCCCGGGACCTGCTCAGGCTTTCGGAAATCCGGTTCGAGAGAAGACACCCCCTCCTGGGGGGGATTTCCCTGACCCCCACCATGATCGAGGGGGGGATCGCCCGGAACCTGACGCCCCCGGAGTGCCGGTGCGTGGTGGACGTGCGGACCACCCCGGCCTGGGCCCACGAAGAGATCGCCCGGAAGGTCTCAGACGTCCTGGAGGGAGAGGTGAAGGTCCTCTCCGACAGGCTCCGGCCCGTGGAGACCCCGCCCGGCTCCAGGCTCCTGGAGGCGGTCCGGAAGGTCCTTCCCGGGGCCGAACCTTTCGGTTCCCCCACGGCCTCGGACTGGGTATGGCTCGGGAAGACGGACGCCCTCAAGCTGGGACCCGGGGATTCCCGGCTCTCCCACACCAAGGACGAGAACATTTCCGTGGAAGAAGTGGCGAAGGCGGAGGAGATCTTCTTTCGTATCGCCCGGGAGTATCTCTCATGAAGGGAACCTTGTGGGGAGGGGACCGCCCCCTGGATCCGGACCTGGACGCTTATACGGTAGGAAAGGACCGCGAGCTTGACGCCCGCCTTCTTCCCTGGGACATCCTGGGCACCATGGCCCACGCCGCCGGGCTCGTGGAGATCGGGATTCTCTCCCTGGAGGAAGGACGCGCCCTTCACCGGGCCCTGGCGGAGGCCTTGAGGGAGGCGGAGGAAGGCTCCTTCGCCCCCGGACCGGAGGACGAGGACGTCCACTCGGCCCTGGAGAAATACCTGGTCGCGAAACTGGGGCCGCTCGGCAGGAAGGTCCACGCCGGGCGCTCACGGAACGACCAGGTGCTTGCGGACCTGCGGCTCTTTCTCAAGGACCGTCTCTTCCGGGTGATGGAGGCCCTGGGAGAGACCGTCCGGGCCCTGGAGCGGTTTGGAAAGGCCCACGCCGGGGTGGTCCTTCCCGGGTATACCCACCAGAGGCGGGCCATGCCCTCCTCGGTGGGGCTCTGGGCCGCCGGTTTCGCCGAGGCCCTCCTGGAGGACCTGTTTCCCCTGGAAGCCGCCCTGGACGCGGCGGACCGTTCGCCCCTGGGGAGCGCCGCGGGCTACGGCGTGCCCCTTCCCCTGCCCAGGGAGAAGACGGCCCGGCTTCTCGGGTTCTCCGCCCTCCAGCTCAACGTGACCGCCGCCCAGCCCTCCCGGGGGAAGCTGGAGACCCTGGTCCTCCAGGCCCTCTGGGGGCCGGCCTACGACCTGGCCAAGCTCTCCTGGGACGTGATCCTCTATACTTCCGAGGAATTCGGTTTCTTCAGGCTCCCCGAGGCCTTCGCCACGGGGTCCAGCATCATGCCCCAGAAGCGGAACCCGGACCTCTTCGAGCTGACCCGGGCCAACGCCGGGGTCCTGGAGGGCCTCCTCTTCCAGGCCATGGCGGTGTGCTCCAAGCTCCCAAGCGGGTATCACCGGGACCTCCAGCTCACCAAGGGGCCGGTCATGGAAGGCGTGGAACTCGCGCTCCGGATGTTCGGGGCCGTGAGCAAGGCCGTGCCGGCCCTGGAGGTGGACCGGGAGGCCTGCGAGAGGGCCGTGCAAGGGCCGATCCTCGCCACCGACGAGGCCCTGAGGAGGGTCCGGGAGGGGACCCCCTTCCGCGACGCCTACCAGGAGACGGCGGAGATCGTCAAATCCGGCGGAGAAGTGCCCGGGCTGACCCCGGCGGAAATCCTGGAAAGCCGGAAATACCCCGGCGGTGCGGGCGCGCCCGGGTGGGAAAGGATCGAGGAAGAACTTTCCGCAAGGGGGGAGAAGATCCGGTCCAGGAGAGAGGCCTTCCGGGAGGCCCTGGACTCCCTGGCGGCCGGGGGAGGGCTGGAAGGATGAGATCCACCAGGAAGAGACGGGAGGTCCTTCTCTCCCTCGTGGCGACCAGGGAACTCCGGACCCAGGAGGACCTGGCGCGGGCCCTCAGAGAAGAGGGCTTCGCCGTGAGCCAGGCCTCGGTCTCGCGGGACATCGCGGCCCTGGGCCTGGTGAAGGTGGAGGGGAAATACGCTCTCCCGCCCAAGGAGAAGACCCGGAAGAACCCCCTGGAAGAACGGATCGCCGGAAACCTCCTGGGAATCCGGCGCTCCGAGCCCAACCTCCTGATCCTGCTGACGCCTCCCGGAGAGGCGCCGGGGGTGGGCCTCGCCCTGGACCGGCTCGCCCCGCCGGGCCTGGCCGGAACCGTGGCAGGCGACGACACGGTCTTCGCCGCCGTGGAGAAGCCCTCCGACCTGGCCCGTCTGGAGAAACTGTTGAAGGGGTTGGGGTAGGGGCGCCCTGGACGGAGAGGGCGTTTTCTGGGAGCCTGGGGGCATGAAGTGGTTTCTGATTTCTTTTCTCGGCTCGGTCCTCTTCTGCCTGGCCTGGAACTTTCTTTTTGGGGGTCCTCTCTCTTCCCCTCCGGAGAAAACCCTTCCCACCGGGGGCGGCGCCCCTCTTTCGACATCTCACCCCGGGGCGGGAGCCGCCGGAGCTTCCCTCCCCCGCCCGCCAGAGCCCTTGGCCGGCGCGCCTTCAGGGGAGGAAAAAAAGAAGGGGACCGCCGGGAAGAAGGATGGGAACCCGGGAGGGGCGGTTCCGGCGGGGCGCGCGTCCGACCCGGTCCTTGAGGCCGCCCTGGGGGAGGTCCTGAAGGAGGGGCTCTCCATGGAAGAAAGGGCCCGTCTTTGGGACGACCTGGCCCGGCGGGGGCTCCTGGAAGAGGTGGTTCGCGCCCTGGAGGAGAAGGCCGGCGAGAGACCCGACGACGTGAAGATTCTGCTCCTTTTGGGAGAGGGGGCCCGAAGGATGGCGGCCCTTGCAGCGGGTGGGGCGGAGCGGGAGGACTGGACCCAGATGGCGGACCAGGCCTACGAGCGGGCCCTTGGGCGAAACCCGGACAACTGGGAGGCTCTCTACGGCCGGGCCGCCCTGCTCGCCTCGACCCCGGGCGGGGCCGGAAGGCGCGCGGACGGGGAGAACCGCCTCAAGGAACTCATCCGCTGGCAGGAGGAGAAGCCCCCCAAGCCGGTTTATTCCAGGACCTACCTTCTCCTTGGGGACCTCTACGCCCGGGAAGGAAACCGGGAGGAGGCGAGAAAGGTCTGGGAGCGGGGCCTGGCGCGGTTCCCCGAAAACGAGGACCTGCGGAAAAGGTTGGAGCGTTGAATTTCACCTCCCCGGTGGAATGGGTGGGTTGAGCCCAAAGGGGTAAAGATCGACTGTCAGCCGGGACAGAGGGAGAAGGCTGGCAAACCTGACTTCCAACAACCTTGCAGAAACCGCCGTGACCATCCTCTCCAAGGCCCCACGAATGTGGTGGCGGGTGGGGGATGGTGGGAAC
>CAYQBW010000382.1:0-3813 GCA_964415725.1 uncultured Planctomycetia bacterium | reverse complement strand
TCGCGGGACGACCGTCGGGACGGCGCTTCGCGCCGTCCCTCGGGCGTCCCCTACACCAATATGCAGGGGCCGCCGGAGGCGCCGTCTTCGGCGCAGAACGCCGGCCCTTTCGGGACCTTCCCGGTCCGCCGGATCAGGGTTTGATCTGGAGGTTTACCCTAAGGCGTTTCTGCGCCCCCGAGATGGTGATGGGGGTTTCGCTCTTCTTGAAGTCCACGATGGCCTGGAAGGGGTCGTTCTTCCAGGGTCGGGCGCATTTGAGTTCGTACCTTCCCGGTGGGGCTGGATGGAAGCGGAACCGCCCCTCTTCATTGGTGACGACCTCTTCGAAAAACTCCTTCCCCGGGTAGTCCGTCATGATCACCTTCCCTCCCCTGATGGGCCTGCCCCGGGGTCCTAGGGCCTTTCCCTGGACCATTGTTCCGTTCGGGAGGACGATGTCGTGCACCTGGACGGTCTTGCCTTCGGAGACCTGGATTCCCGTTTTCCAGGCGGTTGGGAAACCCCGCCGGGTGACCCGGAGCTGGTAGGTCTCGGGCATGATTCGGTACAGAGTAAATCTTCCCCAGGCATCGGTCACCGTCCGGATCCGGCTGTGCCGGTAGATGTCCCGCCGGCAGAAGTAGAAAATGGGGACGTGGGGTTGCCCGGGGCTGAAGCTCTCCACCAGGGCGCCGGCCACGGGGCGTCCCCGGGCGTCCACGACCCGCCCCCGGATCGCGCCGCCCCGGGAGAGCCGGACCTCGAGCGTGGGGATCCTCTTTCCTTCGCCTGCCTGGAAGGGTCTGGTAAAGGCATCCGCGAATTCGGAGGACTTTACCAGGATCGCGAAACTTCCTTTCGCCGGGATTCCGCGGACCAGGTAGATCCCGGACGCGGGATCCTTGGGTTCCACCACGAGGCGTTCCACCCGGGGGATTTTGGGTCCGGGAGAAAGAGGGGAAAAAAAGACTCCCAGGTGAGAGCCCGGGTTGGATGGCGGGTCCGCCTGAAAGAGGACGGCCCGGAGATGGGGGAGGGGGCCTTTTGTTTCGCTGGAGACCTGGAGTATCGCTTTCCCCGGAAGGACCCGGGAGGCGGCGGCATAGATGGTTTCCAGGAGCTTTCGAAAAGATTCCTCTTTCGGGGGTTTTCCCCGGGAGGAAGAAGGGGGTGCTTTCAAGGGCGACAGGATCAAGACCAGGGGGAGGATCCCGGCCAGGGCCGGGGGGAACCGGGTTTTCCAGGCGGGTTTTGGGGATAGGGATCTCATCTCGTGTGAGGGTTTTCTGAGCGCCGGGTTCCTTCCCGGGACGGCCGCCGGGACGGCGCGAAGCACCGTCCCTCGGGCGTCCCCTACGGCGTCCCCTGCCCGGTCCGCCGGATCAGGGCTTGATCTGGAGGTTTACGCGAAGGCGTTTCTGCGTCCCCGAGATGGTGATGGGGGTTTCGCTCTTCTTGAAATCCACGATTGCCATGAAGGGATTGTTCCCCACGGGCCGGGAGCACTGGAGCTTGTAGGTCCCGGGAGGGGCCGGCGGGAACTGGAAGCGTCCCTGGTCGTCGGTGACGGTCTCCGCGCCGAACTGGATCCCCTGGTCGCCCTGCATGGTGACCTTCCCTCCCTTGATGGGTTGGCCGTTGGGGTCGTAGGCCACGCCGTAGACCACCACCCCCACGGGAAGGATGATGTCCGGGACCTGGACGGTCTGGCCCTCGGTGACCTGGATGTCCTTGCGGTAGGTCGTGGGATACTCGGGATGGGTGACCTTGAGCTGGTAGGTCTGGGGCATGACGAGCCTGAGGAAGTATTCGCCGTTCTTGTTCGTCCTCGCCTTGACGCGGCTGTGCTGCTGGGGGATGAGGGGAGCGAACATGCGGATGAAGGCGTTGTCCTGGTACTCGTTGCTCATGGTCTCCACCAGGGCGCCCGCCACGGGCTTGCCCGTGGAGTCCACCACCCTCCCGTGGATGCTTCCTCCCTGGGTGAGGCGGACCACCACGAAGGGCATGGGCTTGTCCAGCTCCACCTTGAAGGGCTGGGAGAAGGTCATGGCGTAGCCCCGGGCCCAGACGCGGAGGCAATAGGTCTTACCCGGGTCGATTCCGGTGAGCACGTAACGGCCCTGGCGGGCGTTGCGCACGTACACCTCGGGAACGGTGGTCTTGCCGTAGACCTTCTGTCCCTCGAAGACCTGGCGGAGTTCCAGGTGGTAGGAGCGCAAGGGGCGGTTGTGCCTGCCCAGGACCTGGACCTCCACGCCTCCCTGGCGCTGGAGCACGATGGCCACCTTGGTGTCCCCCGCCTGGGCCAGGGGCTTTTTCCCTTCCACGAATCCCGGGGCCTGGGCGGTGAGGTTGTATTTGCCGGCCGGAAGCCCCACGATTTCGAAGGTGCCGTCCTTGGCGGTCCTGGTGTCGCTGGAGACGGGGGACTGCAAGCTGTAGCTGGTGGCCGTGACCTTGGCGTCGGCCACGGGTTTCCCTTCGCCGTCCACCACGATGCCGCTGATGGTGAGGCCTACCTTGAGAGAGAAATCGACCTGGATCGGACCGCCTCCCTCGGTGACGTTCACCTGGTTCTTGACTTCCTTGGCGAAACCCTTGGCGAAGGCCTCGAACTTGTAGGTGCCGGGTTTCAGGGTGGTGAATTCGTAGTAACCGTTCCGGTCGGTCGTCACGTCCTCGCCGTCTTCCTGGCCCGGGACGGAGTCGAAAACCGCTGTGCCGGTCTTGGCCCGGCGGACCGTGGCGCCCTCGATGGGAAGGCCCGTGGCGGCGGCCCGCACGTATCCCCTGACCACCAGCCCCTGGGAGAGGACGATCCTTCCCAGGTCGGCGACCGTGTCGGCGGGGATATGGACGCTCTTGCGCGTGTATTTCTGGAACCCGGGATGAACGATGAAGAGGTCGGCGTTGACGTTGGGGTCGAAGCCGATCACGAAGGCCCCGGTCTTGTCCGTCCTGGTCAGGTTGAATCTCCGGCGGAAAGAAGCATTCCGGGACCGGGCGATGGCGGCGATGAAATTCCCCACGTTGAAGGTCTCCGCCAGATAGACCTTGGCCCCGGCCACGGGGCCTCCGTTGGGGTCCAGGACCACGCCGCGGATTCCGTGCTTGATGTCCCTCTGCCGCAGGGCGCCGAGCTGGGTCCTTTCCCCCTTCGTCTTGCCGGGGGTCTCCGCCTTGGTGCCTTGCTGGACCTTGGGGATCGCGGGCTTGGCTGGCTTGGAGGCCGGGGGATTCAGGACTTCTTCCCCGGTAGGGACCTGCACGGGGCCGGGCTCCCCCTGGGAGAGCAGGAACCCCAGGATCAAGCCACCCGCCAGGAGGAGGAGCACCAGGGCCAAGGTCAGGTTTTTCGTCTTCATGGAAGTTCAGTGCCTTTTTTCCAGGGAGATTGGGTTTTGGATCCAGTAGGTCCGGCCCGAGAGGACCAGGAGCCGCTTGGTGGCGGCATAGTCTTCCAGGGCCGTCAAGGCTCCGGCGTCCCGCCGGCACCCCTGGATGAAATACTTGCCCGGGGGCACAGGGGGAAACCGGAATCGCCCCCCCGGTCCGGCCATGGTCTCCCGGGGAGAACCGCCGGAGACGGGCCTGAGCCAGACCCGGCCCCCCGGCTCGGGTTTCCCCGTGGGGCCCAGAAGGATACCCCCCACGACGACACCGGGAAGGAGTGAGACGGTCCCCAGGTCCTGTGTCTTCCCGGAAAGTATCCGAACCGGCCGTACCAGGGAGACTCTTCCCGGGGCGGAGAACCGGATCCTTCTGGTCCCCGGGGTGAGGGGCCCCAGGAGGAACCGGCCTCCCGGGCCGGGGAGGGCGGTGATTTCC
>CAYQBW010000381.1:0-3818 GCA_964415725.1 uncultured Planctomycetia bacterium | reverse complement strand
GGCCAGCTCCACGCTCCCGTCCCCCGATCCCCCGTCGACGACGATCGTCTCGAATTCCCGGAAGGTCTGCTTCTCCAGTGCGTCCAGGCAGGAGGCGAGCAGGTCCGGTCTCCTCCAATGGGGAACCACCACCGAGAAGAGAGGGGAAGGAGAGGTCTGGGACATCGAACAAAAACTCCCGGGAAAAACCCCACCTTAACAAGGGGCCAGGGCCGCGCGGAACGGGGAAGAGTCTCTTCCAAGGCCCAACCCCTCCTTGGGTGCGCAGGGGCCTTGAGGTATCCTGGTAGTTTCGCCCTCACTCTGCTCGGGAGAGAAGATGGCCCCCAGAACCCTCAAGATCCAAGGCGCAAGGGAACACAATCTCCAGGGAATCGACCTGGAGATCCCCAGGGATTCCCTGGTCACCTTCTGCGGCGTCTCGGGTTCGGGAAAGTCCTCCCTGGTCTTCGACACCATCTTCCAGGAGGGCCAGCGGCGTTTCCTCGAGTCCCTGTCCGCCTACGCCCGCCAGTTCCTGGGGAACCTCAGGCGTCCAGACGTGGAGCGGATCGAGGGCCTCTCGCCCACGGTGGCCATCGACCAGCGGACGAGCCAGGGCTCCCGGCGCTCCACCGTGGGGACCCTGACAGGCATCCACGACCTCTTTCGGCTTCTTTTCGCGCGCCTCGGCGAGCCTCATTGCCCGGTGTGCGGGGCGCCCATCGAAGCCCTTCCCCCCAAATGGATCACCGAAAGGCTCCTGGAGGAAGCGGCCCGGAAGGCCGAAGGCCGGGAAAACCCGCCCCTTCTCCTGGTGCTGGCCCCCCTGGTCCGGGGCCGGAAAGGGGAGTTCCGCTCCCTCCTGGAGGGACTCCGGATGAAAGGCTTCGTACGGGCCCGGGTGGACGGGGAAATCCGGCGGCTGGACGAAGAGATCCGGCTGGAACGTTACAAGGTCCACCACATCCAGGCCGTGGTGGACCGGCTCCGGCCGGCCCCGGACAAGGCTTCCCGGCTGGCCGAGGCCGTGGAGGGGGCTCTCTCCCTCTCGGAAGGCTGGGTCCAGGCCCTCTGGGAGGACGGGACGGAGGAAACCCTGAGTTCCCGCGCCGCCTGCCCGGAGGGCCACGGCTCCCTGCCCGAGCTGGAGCCGCCGCTCTTCTCCTTCAACTCCCCTCAGGGGGCCTGCCCTGCCTGCCAGGGCCTGGGGGAGGTCCTGGTCTTCACCGAAGAGAGCCTGGTCCGCCACCCGGAACGCTCCCTCCTGGAGGGCGCCCTGGCCTGCACGACCCGTTTCGGCTCCCTGGGATGCCGGGGGCTCAGGCCCGAGGACTTCCGGGTCGTGGCCAGGCGCTATGGATTCGATCTCGAAAAACCCTGGAAGAAGCTCACCAAGGCCCAGAGAAAGCTCATCCTGGAAGGCGCCCGCGGGGAGGAACGGGAACTGGGCCGCCCCTTCCAGGGAGTAGTTGCCTGGCTGGAACGCTGCCTGCGCCGCGGCAAGAATCCCTCCCTCAAAGGCCTCCGGGCCCGCCTCCCCTGCCCGGCCTGCAAGGGCGACCGCCTCCGCCCCGAGGCCCTGGCCGTCACCTTCCGGGGACATACGATCGCCCGGATCTCCGCCTTCACCGTGGAGGAGGCCCGGGACTTCTTCCGGAACCTGGACCTCCAGGGAAAGGAAGCCCAGGTCGGACGGGACCTCTTCCGGGAGATCCGATCCCGCCTGGATTTCCTCTCCGCCGTGGGTGTCTCCTACCTCGCCCTGGACCGCCGGGCCGACAGCCTCTCCTCCGGGGAAGGCCAAAGACTCCGGATCGCCGCCCAGCTCGGCTCCGGGCTCCGGGGGGTGACCTACGTTCTGGACGAGCCCTCCATCGGGCTCCACCCCAGGGACCAGGAGCGGCTGGTCCGCTCGCTCCTGGACCTGCGGGACCGGGGAAACACGGTGCTCGTGGTGGAGCACGACGAGGCCACCATGCGGGCCTCGGACCACCTTGTGGAGATCGGCCCCGGCCCGGGCCGGGAGGGAGGAAGGATCACCGCCCAGGGAACGGCCCGGGAGGTGGCCCGGACCAAGGGCTCCCCCACGGGGGCCTTCCTGTCCGGCAAGGAGAGGATCGACCCCCCGAAAATACGCAGGACCGGGAAAGGACCCGTCTTGCGGATCCTCGGCCCCAGGCTCCACAACCTCAAGGGCATGGCCGTGGAGATCCCCCTCGGGCGGTTCGTCTGCGTCACGGGCGTCTCCGGTTCGGGCAAGTCCTCCCTCGTCCTGGAGACCCTGGTGCCGGCCCTGCGGAAGACCCTGCACGGAGCGAGGGAGAAGGCCGGCCCCCACGACGGGATCGAAGGGGCGGAGAACCTGGACAAGCTGGTCCGGATCGACGCCGCGCCCATCGGCCGCACACCCCGGTCCAACCCGGCCACCTACACGGGGGCCTTCACGCCCATCCGGGAACTCTTCGCCGCCGTCGAGGAGGCCCGGGTCCGTGGATATACCAAGAGCCGTTTCTCCTTCAACCTCCACGGCGGGCGGTGCGAGGCCTGCGGCGGGGCGGGGGTGAAACTCGTGGAGATGCACTTCCTGCCGCCCGTGGAGGTGCCCTGCGAGGAGTGCGGCGGAAAGCGCTTCAACGAGGAGACCCTGGAGATCCGCTTCAAAGGTTACAGCATCCGGGACGTCCTGGAGATGGAAGTGGACCAGGCCCTGGAGGTCTTCCGCAACTTCCCCAGGGTGGAACGCCCCCTGCGGGCCCTCCACGACGTGGGGCTCGGCTACATCAAGCTCGGCCAGCCCGCCACGACCTTCTCCGGCGGCGAGGCCCAGAGGGTGAAGCTCGCCGCCGAACTCTGCGCTCCCGCCACGGGGCGCACCCTCTACGTCCTGGACGAGCCCACCACGGGCCTCCACTTCAAGGACGTCAAGGTCCTCCTGGCCGCCCTGGACCGCCTCGTGGAAGGAGGAAACACGGTGCTCGTAATCGAGCACAACCTGGACGTGATCCGACACGCCGACCACGTGATCGATCTCGGCCCCGGCGGCGGAGAGGAAGGCGGCCGGGTCGTCTGCGCCGGCGCCCCGGAAGAAGTGGCGGCCTGCGGGGAATCCTGGACGGGCAAGGCCCTGGCCGGGCGGCTCCGGCCCGAGGCCAGGCCGAGACGGGCCGGAAAGAAGGAAGGCGAAGACACGCCCGGCCTGCTCCGGCTCAGGGGCGCCCGGAAGAACAACCTCAAGGAGATCGACCTGGACCTTCCCCTGGAAAAGCTCATCGTCGTAACAGGCCTTTCCGGGTCGGGAAAGACCAGCCTGGTCTTCGAGACCCTCTTCACCGAGGGACAAAGACGCTTCGTCGAATCGCTTTCCACCTACGCCAGGCGCTTCCTGGGACGGCTCGAGCCGGCGCCGGTGGAGAAGATCGAGGGGATCGGCCCGGCCATCGCCGTGGGAAAAGGCTCTGTCTCCCGCAATCCCCGCTCCACCGTGGCCACGGCCACGGAGATCCACGATTTCCTGCGCCTCCTCTACGCCCGGGGGGGCCGGGCCTTCTGTCCCGGCCACGGCCTGGAGATGCAAGCCTTTACGCCCGGGGCCATGGCCCGGCTGGCCCTGGAGAAGTTCCCCGGAGAGGCCGCCTGGGTCCTGGCGCCCCAGGGCTCTCCCAGGGCGGCCGAACGGGAAAGGCTCAGGAAAGCCTGGCTCGAGAAGGGTTTCGTCCGGGCCCTGGCGGGGGGCCAGGAAGTCCGCCTGGACGGGGGAAGGATCCCGGCCAGGGGGGAACTGGGCCTGGTGGTGGACCGGGTGAAGCTGGACCCCCGGAACCGGTCCCGCCTCGCCG
>CAYQBW010000380.1:0-3818 GCA_964415725.1 uncultured Planctomycetia bacterium | reverse complement strand
GCGGAAGGCCCTGGTGGGGCGGGTCCTGGCCGAGGCGGCGGACCTCCTGGAAGAGGCCCTGGAAGAGGGGGCGGTGCGGCCCAGGGCCCGGCTTCTCGGCGCCCGGGCGGAATTCGGCCCCGGCGGGGTCCGCCTCCCCGAGCTGGACCTCCTCCTTCCTTCCCGCTCCCTGGCCCGTTTTTTTCTCGCACCGGCCCGGGCCTCGGAGGAGGAGGAGTTCGAGGAGGCGGAAAAAGAGCCCACCATGGAAGGGCCCGCCAGGGTGGCGCTTTTTGCCGCCACCATCGGGCCGGGCCTGGAGGAGCGGGCCCGGGCGGCCTTCGGACGGGGGGAGCCTTTTGCCGGGACCGTGCTCGACGCCTTGGGATCCACCCTGGCCGAAGGCGCGGCACGGGCCGTGGGCCGGGCCGCGGCCGAGCTGGGTCTTCTGGGGGAGCCGGGCCCGGACCTGGTGGTCCGGCGCTACCACTCGGGCTACGGGGATTGGGACCTCTCGGGCCAGGCCGAACTCTTCCGCCTCCTGGACCCGGGGAAGATCGGGATGTCGCTCACTTCCAGCTTTCTCATGGTTCCCGAGAAGAGCGTGGCCGGCCTGGCGGCCTGGAAGAAAAGAATCTAGGCGATCCCATCAATCTGGGGCGGGGAAAAGTCCGATAGTTTGGGCGGTTCTGCAGGCGGCCCGGGACGGGAGAGCCCGCGGCGCGGGCGAGGAAATACCGGAGACCGGGCAAAGGAGAGAATCATGACGACCCAGACTCTTTTTTCATCCGCCAGGGGCGCGAAGGTTTCCGTTCCGGCCTTGACCCCGGAGGACGTGGCGTCCCTCAAGGACATGGGGATCCTGCTGGACGGGGACCTGGCCTGGCTCACCCGGGTCCTTTCCAACCGCAACTGGGCTCCCCTCTCGGAGAGAAAGGACATCTTCGCCCGTCCCCCCAGGGAACCCCTGGCGGCCCTCAACAAGCGACGCCGGGCGGCCCGGGCCTTTTTGGTGGGCCTCTTCCAGGGGAAAGTGGCCGAGGGGTATTGCCGGGACTTGAAGAACGTCTGGCTTCCCGAGCTGCTCGGCCGGAACAAGTGGGGCGAGATGGACCGGGAGCGGGCCCTGGCCTTCCTGGAATACTCCATGGGGCTCCTGGCAGGCGCCCTCCACTTCGAACCCCGGGAGAACCTGGTCCCCATGGCCCGGATCCAGGCGGCCCTGGAGCACGCCTTCCAGAGGATGCTCTTCGTCATCTGAGAAGGCCCGGCCGCTCCAGGCGCCCGTCCCGGCGCGGCTCCCCTTGAAATTCTGGAGGTCCAGGGTAAAAAGGTGGGCCGCGCGTACCCGTGGCTCAATTGGATAGAGCACCTGACTACGGATCAGGAGGTTCGGGGTTCGAGTCCCTGCGGGTACGCCAGCTTCAGGAATGCAAAGGCCCCCCGCCTTCCAGCGGGGGGCCTTTTTTCTTGGAGAAGGGGCCTACATGTCGAGCTTCAGGACGAGCCCGCAGCGGTAGTAGTAGCGCGGCTTGTCGCTGAAGGGCGGGGGGACGTGGTAGGTGTAGAGCTGGAGGGCCGGGACGGGCTTGACGTAGGAGCCCAGCTTGAACTGGAGCCCCTCGGAAGCCATCACGCCGGCGTAATTGAAGCCTTTTTTGAAGACAAAGGTCTGCCCGTAGACGGTGGCCCCCGCGAAGACCGGGTTGTAGGGGACGGGCAGGTCCACCCGGTAGCGGCCGTTGATGCCCGAGGGGTCCGTGGTCCCGGGGAAGGCGGCGGCAATGTCGCAGTTGAGGTAACAGCCGGGCGCCCCGATGCCGGCGAGGGGGAAGGGAAGGGGCAGGCCCAGGAACCCGGTCCTGCTCACCCCCAGGATCGCCATGGCGGGCGTGTTGTATCCGCCCCCGGAATACCAGTACCAGTAGAGCCTGGAGGTTCCGTTGATGGGCGGGGCGTAGCCGTAGAGGGTCCTGCCCGGCGGGCAGCCCTTGCCGTATTTGACCGCCGCGTGCCCCGTTCCGGAGGAGGAGTAGTATTGGGCGTCGGCATACCAGAAGTAGCTGGCCGTGGATCCCGAGGCCGGAGAGACGTCGAACTGGACCAGCAGGTTGCGGCCCTTGTAGTAGCGGAAGGACCTGGTGAAGGGGATCTTCACGGTGAAGGCCGCGGGTGGTGAGGCCGGCTTGGGCGTGGCCGGGAAGTTTACCAGGGTCCTGGCGAGGACCAGGGTGTAGTCGATGCCCCGGTTGGCCTTGTAGGAGTTCCTGTTCCAGTAGGCCGCGCTCTTGACGCCGAGGGAACTCAGGTGGACGTCGAAGTAATACTTGTGGGCCTGGAAGCTCGTGGTTAGGTTTCCGTCGCGGCGCAACTCCACGCCCTTGATGTAGCCGGAATTGACGCCCTTGAGGATGGAGGCGTCGTAGAGGTGCTGGCACCGGTTGGGGGCGTACCGGGAGGGGATGTGGCGGTAGGTGGACCCTTCGACCTTCGCCAGGCCGTCGGGGATGACCGTCCCGGGAGAGGTGACGGTGATGTGTCCCTCGTAGGGCCTCCGGTTGTTGGCCGTTACGGTAACGAATATTGTGCCCGGGGTCGTGGGGTGGACGGCGAGGGTGACCATGCCCGTCAAGACGTTGCACTTTCCCACGGCGAAGACTTCGGACCCCTTGTAGAGACAGACCTTGGCCAGGGGGACGGCCTTGACCGTCACCAGGTGGGCGCCCGTGGTGATGCTCGCCGGGTGGGTGACCGTCATGCTCGCCGGGGCCCTATACCAGAGGTTTGTGCAGGTGTCTCCCATCCAGCAGAAGAGGTAGGCCGCTTTCTTTCCACCGTATCCGCCCACGGCCAGCGCCTTGGAGATGCCCTTGAAATAGAATCCGTAGATGTTGGTGGTCTTGTCCTGGAAGATGGCCCGGTAGAACTCGATGGCCATGGGCGTGTTGCCGGAGGTGTAGGAGACGTTGGTCGCCCCGATGCAGGCCACGGCCCCCTGGGAAACCCGGAGCCACTGCTCGGTGAAGCAGGTGGAGTAGGAAAAATTCCCGGTGTTGCAGCAGATGCTGAAGACCACGGGGGTCATCTTTCCGTTGTGGAGGGCGGCGATGTTGCTCGTGGTGAAGGACGAGGGGCTCGAGTTGCACCACCCCGACCAGTAGGTGGTCCCCCCGTGGCCCCTGTAGAGCACCAGGCCGGCGCCGGAGTTGATGTAGTTGCTGAGCGTGGTGTTGTTGACGCCCGACTTGTAGCCGTATTGCTTGATCGTGGTCCAGCCGCTGGTCTTCAGGGGGCCGTTGGCGATGGTCTCGGCGCAGGTGGTGAAACGGCCGGAGGCGCCGCCTTCCTTGTGGGCGGTGAGAATGGTTTTCGTAAACCAGGATCCCGAGGGGGGATTCTTTTCGTAGTTCAGGATCTTGTTGACCTGGACCGAGATCTGGCTGGTGGTGGTTCCCGAGAGCCTGCCGAGACCCACGTCCGGGTAGAGGTCCGGGTTGGAGCCTCCTGTGAGGCAGGCATACCAGGAATCGGAGCGGTTTCCGTTCCACATATACCAGGGGATCTGGGCGTAGTCCCCCACGAGGACCACGAACTTGAGTTTGCCCGAGGAGAAGCGGGACTGGATGTAGCTCTTGATCGTGGCGGGGTTGTGGGAGGTGGTGGAGATCAGCTCGGTGACATAGCCCTCCTTGTGCCGCCAGTAGAGAAGGGGCGAGACGGCCGAGGCCAGGGCGGAATTGGCGATCACCAGGTATTCGGTGGACGAGGCGTCGGCCCGGGGCGGGACGGTGGGGACGTAACGGCCGTTGGGGAAGGCCGACCGGAGCAGGGGTTCGAAC
>CAYQBW010000379.1:0-3830 GCA_964415725.1 uncultured Planctomycetia bacterium | reverse complement strand
GGATGCGAGAAGAGATTCGATCCGGGCGATGCCCCCGGGAAGCGCCGGGACCAGGGCCAGAAGGGGCGAAAGAAAGAGGGCCGGCCCCGTCACCTTGCGGAGGCCCCGGCTCCCCAGGAGGAACCAGGCCGGTCCCAGCCCGAGGAGGAAGAGGTCCTGGAAGCGGAAAAGCCCGCCCGCCAGGGCGGCTGCCCCGGCCAGGAAAGAGAAGAGCAGGAAGGATGGGTTGGTGCGGGCCCTCCCTGCCCGGAGCAGGAACCAGAGACAGAGGATTCCAAGGGTCAGGGCGGGCCCGTCGGTGAGGACCTCCACGGTGGCCACGGTGAGGTGCTTGTGGAAGCCCAGGAGGGCCGCGGGAAGGAGGGCGATCCAGGCGGAAGGAAGGCGGCCCCGTTCTTCCCACCAGAGGATTTCCCAGGTTTTCCAGAAGGCCCAGAGGCCGAGGGCCAGAAAGAGCAGGACCAGGCCGATGCCCGCCCCTTCCAGGGGAAGGCCCAGTCTCGCCAGGCCTCCAACCAGCAAGGGCAAGGCGGGATAGCCCCGGTAGGGAAGGGGAAAGGAGACCCCCTTTCGGGGGAGACTCCTCGTCCAGTTGGTGACCAGGCCCTCTCCCCGGGCTACGTGCCGGGCGGCTTCCAGGTAGCCCAGGGCGTCCCCGTCGGGAAGGCTCCTGGGGAGGAGCGCCCCGGTGAGGCGGATTCCCAGGACCACTCCCAAAAGGAGGAGGACCCAGGGGAGGAGATTTCTCTTCTCCCCCGGGAGCGGGTCTGCCGGGCCGGAGGTCCTGAAGGGGTTTTTGGTCAAGAGGAACTCCCTGGCGCGAGGAGGGATCGATCTGGCCAGGCAGGATCATGGGAAAGGGGCCCGGTCTTTGGCAAGAAGGGCCTTTTTGTGGGAACCCTCCCCGGGAGGGTGCGTTGAAGAAGGGTTCTTCTTCGGTCCTGTCGGAGCCGGGTCCATTCCGGCCCCGAAATGCGTCCAGACATGGAGATTCTTCCCATGAAGGCTGACGGCAAGACTCGTTCGGTTTTTGTTCTCCTCCCGTTCCTGGCCCTCCTGTTTCTCGGGGCGGCCCGGTTGGTCGGGACCAAGGCGGCGGAAGAGAAACTCCTGGACCGCCGCTACAAGGAGGCGGCGGGGGAGCTTTCGGCCCTCCTGGAGAAGGCGCCCCCCGGGGTGGAGAGGGAGAGGATGCTCTTTCTTCTGGGGGAGGCCCGCCTGCTTTCCGGGGAGGTGGAAAAGGCGGCCCGGGCCTTCTCGAGGCTCTTGAAAGAGGCGCCCCGCTCCCCCTGGGCGGACCGGGCGGCCTTCGGGGAGGCCGAGGCCCTGGCCGGGGCAAGGCGCTTCCGGGAGGCGGCGGAGATCCTGGAGAAGCGGGTGGGCGCGTTGGTTTCGGAGAAGCGCAAGGAGCAGGTGGCCGGGGTCTACCTGAGGCTGGCGTCGAAGGCCCTGGAGGGCGAGAAACCGGACCACCGCAAGGCAAGGAACTTCTACGACCTGGCCCTGGGACTCGGTCTCCGGGGGAAAAGGGCGGAGGAGGTCTCCTTCCTGGCCGCGTCGGAGGCCTTCGAGTGCAAGGACTACTCGGACGCGTCGAAGCGGCTGGAGGCCTTCCTCAAGAAATGGCCTGACTCGGCCAGGCTGGGCCGGGCGACCTACCTGCTGGGGGAATCCTACAGGAGGTCGGGGAGGCTCCTCGAGGCGCGCCGGGTCTTCAGGGAGGGGGCGAAGAAATTCCGGGGGACCAGGGAGGCGGCCAGGTGCCTCTACGGCCTCGGGAAGACCTTCGGGATGCCGAAGCCCGGGAGCGATGGGGCCCTTTCCCAGGGCGTGGGGGCCTACAAGGACTTGATCCGTGAATACCCTGGAGACGAGTTGGCGCCCAAGGCGGCCCTGGAGATCGCCCGCGCCCTCCTCTACCGGGGAAGGTCGGGGGAGGCCCTGGCCGAGGCGAAGTCCCTGCTGGAGAAGTTCGGGAAGGCCAGGCCCGAGGTTCTCTCCGAGGCCCAGGCCCTGGTGGGAGACATCCTCCGGTCCCAGGGAAAATACGAGGAAGCGATCCAGGCCTACCGGGCCTACCTCTCCAGGTTTCCCGACCAGGGGAAGTGGAGGGCCGTCCAGGCCGCCGTGGTGGAATGCGAATACGAAGAGGCCTACGCGGAGAAACGAAAAGGAAAGGAACACTTCGACCGGGCGATCCGCCTCTTCCGGCGCTTCCTGGAGAGGCACCCCCTGGACCGAAGGGCGGCGGATACGATTCTCTTGATAGGAAAGATGGAGATGGAGCGGGAGCGCTGGAAGGCGGCCCGGGATGTGCTGGTGGAGTGTTCCTCCCGGTTTCCCCGGACAAACGCCGCCGGCGAGGCCCTTTACCTGGTGGGGAAGATCTACGCCGAGAAGCTCTCCGATCCCGTGAAGGCCCTGGAGACCTGGAAGAAGGTGACCTGGGGATCCTGGGCGGGAAGGGCCCGGGCCGCCGTGAAGAAGCTCCGCGAGCCTTCGCTGGCCCTTTATACGGAGAGAGTCTACCGCACCGACGAGAAGCCCCGGTTCACCGTGGAGAGCCGGAACATTCCCAAGCTGAGAGTGCGGGTGTTCAAGCTGGACCTGGGGACCTTCTTCCGGGCCACCCACACGGCCTCGGACATCGACAGGCTCCGGATCGAGGTGATCGAACCGGACCGGGTCTTCGAGAGCGCCGTGAAGGCCTACAAGCCCTTCGTGGAGACCAGGCGGGATGTGGAGGTCCCCTTCCGGGGGCCCGGCGCCTACGTGGTGAAGGTGGACGACGGGAAGCTGGAGGCCACCACCCTGGTGGTGGTCTCGGACCTTGCCTTGATCGCCAAGGCAAGCCGGGGTGGGCTGTTCGTGTTCACCGAGAACACCCGGGAGGAGCGGCCCGAGGGAGGGGCCGAGGTGGTGGTCTCCGACGGGAAGAAGATCCTGGTGGAAGGGAAGACCGGGGAGGACGGGGGCTTCCGCTGGAAGTCCCCGGCCCTTCTTACGGCGAGGGAACTCCGGGTCTTCGCCGTGGCCAAGGACGGGTCCGGTGCCTCCACGGTGGGGCTTTCCGGGCTCGGGGCGCCCAGGGGCCTGGAGGCGAAGGGAATGGTTACGGTGGACCGTCCCGCTTACCGCCCCGGCGAGAAGGTGCGCGTGAAGGCCTACCTCCGGGACGTGGAGGGAGGGGTCTACGTGCTCCCCAAAGTGAAGGAATACGATCTAGGGATCTACACGCCTTCCGGGAGGCGGGTGGCCCGGAAGCGGGTCAAGACCGGGGAGTTCGGGACGGTCTGGGGCGTCTTCGATCTTCCCGGGGAAGCCCCCCTGGGCTGGTGGCGCGTGGAGGTGCGGCAGGCCGTTCCCGGGGGCCGGGCCTTTACGGGCCGCTTCCGGGTGGCCCGCTACCAGGTGCCCCAGGTGAAGGTGGACGTGGAGCCGGAGAACCGCGTGGTGATGCGGGGGGAACCCCTGAAGGGATCCGTGCGGGTGAGCTGGTTCTACGGGGAGCCCATCTCCGGGGAGCCCGTGGAAGTGCGGGTCGCCGTCCCGGGAGGGACCCTCGCGGCGCGGGGAAGGACGGACCGGGCCGGGCGTTTTGCCTACAGCTTCGACACCCGGGACATTCCCGGCGAGCGGAGGCTCCTGGTCCGGGCCTACGCCCCGGGCCGGAACGCCTCGGGCAGCGCGCCGGTGCTGGTGGCTTCCGTGGGGATGACCCTTGGGGTTTCGGTGCTCCGGGACGTCTACCTCCAGGGCGAGGAGGTGGAGGCCAAGGTGGAGGCCAGGGACCGGCTGGGCAAGGGTGTCCCGGCGGAGGTCCTGGTGAG
>CAYQBW010000378.1:0-3869 GCA_964415725.1 uncultured Planctomycetia bacterium | reverse complement strand
CCGCCGGGTTCCGGTTCGAGCCATGGAAGGGACCGGGGAAGATGCCGGGGGGATTCGAGAAGAAACTTTTCGGCCGGGGGCTCTCCTACTGGTCCCCCGGGTGGGATTGCGATCCCGCCAGGAAGGACGCCCTGCTGGTGGGGCATTCCGATTGGCGGCGGATGTTCCTTCTCGTCCCCCACCGGGGGGGCTGGGGGCTCTTTCCGCTCTGGCCCGCCGCTCCTTACCGGGGAGTGAAGGAGGATCCTCCCCAGGCGGTCTGGCGCCTGGCCTGGCGGAACAAGGGGAAGCGGCGGGCTTCCTTCCAGGTCCTGGGAATCCCTCCGGGGAAGCCTTTCGCCGGTGAGGGGGCGGGCTGGAACTGGGCGGTCCTGGTGATCCACGACGCGGGAGGGATCGGCAAGGGATTCACCTCGGGGGGAATCGCGTTGAGGGCCCGGGCCGGGAAGACAGGGGCGCCCCGGCCCTTCGTTCTGCTGGAGACGCCTATGTTCACGGGATCCAAGGCCAAAGGCCTGCTCTTCTGGGATCCCGCTTTCCAATGCCGCCTGGAGTGGGGGAAGGGGCTGTTCACCGTGCTCCACCACCGTTCCACCCTGGACATCCGCCCGGGCCCGGCGGGCCTGGCCGTCACCCAGACCATGCGGTAGGACGGTTTGGGCCCTTTCGGGCGCGTAGGGGACGCCGGAGGGCCGGAGCGAAGCGACGGCCCGAACGTCGTCCCGGGAAGGAGCCCCCAATTCCTTTCCTCCCAACCGGGCCGGATCCCTCCGGCTTGCGAAGGAGACGGCATTCGAGGGGGCCTCCACCGGAGGCGGGGAAATAGCGAAGAGACCGAATCGACTTCTTTAAAAGGTTTTAAAAGGTCCGGGAGCGGGTCACTCCCCTTCCAGGTGGAATTCCTGGCAGTCGAACCACATGCCCATGCCCTGGAGGGCGTCGATCTCCGCCTGGACCAGGTTGAGGTGGCCTTCCTCGACCTCCAGGAAGCGGGAGAAGAGCTTCTTGGCGTCCCCCTCCATCTGGTCCACCAGGGAGCGGTAGAATTCGCTGGTCTCCTTCTCCACCTCCAGGGCGCGCTTCAGCATCTCCAGCTCCTCGCCGGGGGCCTCCTTCTTCATGTGCCCTTCCAGCTTGGCCACCTCTTTCTGGATCGTCTCCGCACGCGGAGCCGCCGTCTTCAGGGACTGGTGGTCCAGGACCCCCTCCTCGGCCCATTTCTTCTTTTGCGATTCCAGGTAGTCCACGTGGTAGCCCTCTTCCCGGGCCATGAAGCTCATGGCCCGCCTGGCCGCCGGAGAGACGGCCTTTTCCGCCGCCTGGGCATACACGTCGCGGACCTTGGTTTCGTACTGGATGGCGGTCTCGATGGCTTTCGCGATATCCATTTTTTTCCTCTATTTCTTGCCTGTGGTTCCTTCTGGGACGGGAGCGCCCACCATTTCAAGGAAGGCCCGGGCGTTTTCCTTGGTGATGCGCATGGACTTCAAGTTCACCCTCTTGGGCACCTTTTCGCCGTGCAGGATCTTCAGGGCGTACTGGATCGCTTCCTTCCCGCAGGTGGGATACCAGAACGTGGCGTCCAGCTTGCCCTCCAGGACCGCCTTGACCCCCTCGTCGGGGAGCCCGTCGATGCCGATGAACTTCATCTCCCTGGCCCGGCCCGCGTCTTCGGCGGCCCTCCTTGCCCCAAGGGCCATGGGATCGTTGTGGGCGTAGACCAGGTCGATTCTGGGGAAGGCCTGGAGGGCGTTCTCCATGACCTTCATGCCTTCCTCCCTCAGCCAGGCCGCGTCCTGGCTGTAGATGATCTTCAACCCGCTCCCGGCGATCCCCTTGAGGAATCCCTCGTGCCGTTCCCTGCCCGGGGGCGTGGACTGGAGCCCCATGATCTCCACCACGTTTCCCTTCCCCCCCAGAAGCTGGACGGCGTATTTCCCCGCCATCTCGCCGATGGGCTCGTTGGGGGCGCCGATGAAGCATGTATAGGCCGGTTCGTCGATGTCCCTGTCCAGGACGATCACGGGAGTCCCGCTCTCGTAGACCTTCTTCACCGGCCGGGTCAGGGGCGTGGACTCCTTGGGGGAGATGATCAAGAGGTCGATCCCACGGGTGACCAGGTTCTCCACGTCGCTTCTTTGCTTGGCCGAGTCGTTCTGGGCGTCCATGAGGATCACCTGGATCTCGTCCTTGTGCTTCGCCGCCTCCATGAGCAGGGCCTTGTTCATGGCGGCCCGCCAGGGCTCGGCGTTGTTGCACTGGGAGAAGCCGATGATCCATTTGCGCTTGCCCTTTTCCCCGGCGCCGCTCTTGCCCCCGCAGGAGGCGAAGAGGAAGGGAAGGGCGAGGAGCGAAAGAAGGAAGGCGATGCCTTTCATGGGCTTTTCTCTCTCTTTTCCAGGCGGAACACGAACCAATGGAGGAGGTCGGGGAGCTTGACGGCCGCCACGATGATGATCCCAAGGAGGATGAGCTGCATCTCCTTGGAGATCCCCCGAAGCCCCATGATGTTGTTCAGGATCCCGATGATCAAGGTTCCCACGATGGTCCCGAGAATGCTTCCCTTTCCGCCGAAGAGACTGGTTCCGCCGATGACCACCGCCGCGATGGCGATCAGCTCGTAGGTCTCCCCGTCGGTGGGGGCGCCCTGGCCGTTCTGGGCGGCGTGGGCCAGGCCGGCCAGGCCGGCGAAGAAGCCCATGAGCGTGTAGACCAGCACCAGGATCCGCCTGGTGGGGAGGCCGGCGTACCTGGCGGCTTCTTCGTTTCCTCCCACGGCGTAGATGTGCCTTCCCGTGCGGGTCCACCCCAAAAGAAAGCCCATGGACAGGGCCGAGAGCAGGAAGAGGACCACCACGACCTTGATCCCCGTGCCCGGGATGGTGCCCTCCCCGAGGTAGTCGATGAGCGGGGAGAGGCCCTCGATGGAGATGGACTGGTTGGAGGCGAGATACCGCGGCAGGCCCCGGGCGATGGACATCATGGCCAGGGTCATGACGAAGGCGGGTATACGCCAATACGCAATGATCAGGCCGTTGGCGAGGCCCGCCAGGGTCCCGGCCAGCAAGGCCAGGAGGGCAGCCGCCGCGCCGGGCCAGTGGCCGCCGAAATAGGCGGGATGGAGGGCCATGGCGGCCGTCATGGAGGAGAGGCAGAGCACGGACCCCACGCTCAGGTCGATCCCGGCCGTGAGGATCACCCCCGTCATCCCAACGGCCAGGATCCCCATCTCCGAAACCTGGCGGGCCAGGTTGGCCAGGTTTTCGGCCCGGAGGAAGGTCAGGGTCCCCGTCACGGGATGGGGCTTGCTCGCCGCGATGGCCCCGAGAAAGACCACCAGCAGGACCGTGAGGCTCACGTGCCGCTCCAGGAAGCGAAGGAAGGCCAGGAGGGGGGAGGAACGTTTCATGGTCACCTAGGTCTCCATTTCCATGCCGCCCGGCGCGGCGGCGGCCATGACTTTCTCCGGTGAGGCCTCTTCCCTGTCGAAGGCGGCCGTGAGTCTTCCCTCGCAGAGCACGAGCACCCGGTCGGCCAGGGCCAGGAGTTCGGGAAGCTCGGAGCTGACCACCACGATCCCCAGGCCCCGTCGGGCCAGGTCGTCGATCCGCTTGTAGATCTCCGCCTTGGCTCCCACGTCGATCCCCCGGGTGGGTTCGTCCAGGAAGATGACCTTGGGCTCGGTGAGCATCCAGCGGGCCAGGATGATCTTCTGCTGGTTCCCCCCGGAAAGGGCGGTGATGGGGGTCTCCGGCGAAGGGACCCGGAGGTTCCACTCCTCCACGGCGTGCAGGGCGGCCCGGCGCTCCAGGGACTTCCGGAGGATTCCGCCCCGGACGAAACGGGAAAGGCTGGAAATCCTGAGGTTC
>CAYQBW010000377.1:0-3869 GCA_964415725.1 uncultured Planctomycetia bacterium | reverse complement strand
CCATTGCCACAGTGCACGGGATTTTTGGAAGTATCGGGCCGGCGTATGTCCGGACCCCGGTGCAACACCGGGGTCAAGATACTCCCGGGGCAGCCTTCCGTCAACGGGGTTTTGCCTATCGGGGACGCATCGGGGAGATGCATGTGGGGAAAAGAGGGGGGGCGGAACGGAGGGATCCGTTCCGCCCCCGGCATCCCGAACGAAGAAGATCGGGGAAAGGGCGGGTTCTCAGTTGTGCCAGAACATCAGGGTGTCGGCGCGGTTTTTCCAGACCCTGCCGTTTAAGATGGGGTCGGTGTCGGGGTTCGCGGGGCCCGTGTAGTAACCGTAGGCCATGGGGATCGGGATTCCGCCCGTGGCGGGTCCGATGATTCCGGTGAAGCAGTTGGAAAGGCCGAGGTTGAGGGTGGTCCCGGTAGCATTGACCAGGGCGAACTGGGCGTAGACTGGAACGCCGGCGAAGAAGGGAAGGTTGGGGATGGGCCAGTTGGCCTTGACGGAGGACCCGGTAATCGGAAGGACTTGCGTAAGGTCGATGCTGCAGTAGATCTTGCAGCCTTTGAAGCCCAGGGGGGTGAGGTCGAAGGGAAGGGGGATCCCAGCAAAGGTCTTAAGGCTGGACCCGATCCAGGCGAGGGCCGTTCCGGTCGTGGGGCTGAGGGAGGAAACCCTGGTGTAGAACGCGCCTCCGACTTTCAACTGGCTGGAATATCCGTAGATACGGTTCTTTTTGGCCGGGCAGCCTGATCCCACGTAACCGTAGAGGCCCCCTGAGCCGGTTCCGAAGAAGCGGTCGCAGTTGTAGGTGGATTTTTTGTTGCCTGTCTTGTCGTAGTTGCTGAATTCCACAAGGAAGTTTCCACCCTTGTAGGGGAAGGGTCTGTCGAGTTTATGAATGAGAATGGGCTTCCAGGGATACTGGGGCACAACGGCGGCGGGGAGGGAGATGGTCTTCTTCTTGAAGACGACGGCGTGGTCCGGTCCCCGGTTGAGCTTGGGGTTCGTGCTCATCGTGGCGGAACTCGCCTTGGTGTTGCTCATCTCGATCTGGGAGACGAGTTTCTTTGCGGAATAAGTGGACGAGTAATACCCCTCGTGGCGGAAAGCTATGGCAAGGATGACCTTGCCGGCGGGGACCCCCATGGCCTGCTTGTCGATCACCTCCTGGTAGAGCATGTTGGAATCGTAGTAGGGCTTGAAGTGCCAGGAGGAGCCTTCCATGTATTTGGCCTGCTTGGGTGCCGTGTCCAGGATCCCCTGAGTGAAGGCAAGTCCGGAGAGCCCTGCGAGGGCCAGGGGAAGAAGGATGCGTGCTTTCATGAGTTTTGCTCCTTGCTCAGAAAGGGTTGGGAAAGGTGGTTAGGGAACATGCGTCCGGGTTGTCCCCAGGCTGAAGGGAACGACTGTAAGACTTTCAAAAGAGATGCAAGGTTCCATGTTTTTTCAAAACCACTGCCATATTTGAGACACTTCAATCCATGGCGCCCCTCCTGCTCCCTGCAGGCCTTGAATCCATCCATAAATTCCCCTAATCTTCCTCGAATCCATTAAATTGAAGAAAAGGTCGAGAAAGGAGGGGCCTATGTGGATCGTGGGACTCCTGGTCGGACTCGTTTTCGCCACCTTGCTCTTCGTCTACCTCATGCGGCGGTTCATGGTGAAGGAGATCGAACTGAAGGGGGAGTTCCAGGAGGCCTGCCGGGCCCTGGAGGAGGCGGTCCAGGAGGCCCAGGGCTGGGGCCAACCCATTCCAGCCTGGGAGTTCTACAAGTCCCAGATCTCCAAGGGTCTCACCTACGACAATATCAAGAACCTGATGATCTTCTTCGTCTGCAAGCCCACCCACGCCAACCGGATCGTCCGGAGGTTTCCCTTCATGTCGGCCATGATGCCCTGCTCCTGGTCGGTGTATGAGAAGAGCGACGGCAAGGTGGTTCTCGCCAAGATGAACATCGGGCTTTTGAGCAAGGTGTTCCTGGGGAACCTGATCGGCACGGTCATGGGAGAGGTGGCACGGGAGGAGAAGGCCATCCTGGAAGGCCTTTTCCGCAGGTTGGAGAAGGCTTCCGGGAGAGAGGGAGAGCTAAAGGAAGAGAGCCGGGAGAAGGTCCTCTCCTGAGGGAAGAGACAGGATCGGGGAGGAGGGCCCGGTTTCCCTCGGGAAAAGGGGTGCAGGCCGGGCGGGAAAGGCCTATATTTTGCCAAGTGACGAAGCAGAAGGCTTTCCCATGAAGAACGATCTCCTCGCCTGGTTCTCCTTCCCCCTTCTTCTTTCCGCCCTCCTCTTTCTCCCTTTCGCGCAGGGGTGCGGAGGCGGGAAGTCCGGTCCAAAGGGCCCGGTCCGGGCCGCCCCCGCGGGAAAGACGGCCCTTCCCGTCCTCCTCGACCTGGGGGCGGACAAGTGCATCCCCTGCAAGAAGATGTTTCCCGTCCTGGAGGCATTGAAAAAGGAGTGCCCGGGAAGGGTGGAGGTGAAGTTCATCGACGTCTGGAAGAACCCGGCCGAGGCGGAGAAATACAAGGTCCGGGTCATCCCTACCCAGATCTTCCTGGATCCTTCGGGACGGGAACTCTTCCGCCACGTCGGGTTCTTCCCAAAGGAGAAGATCCTGGCCAAGTTCAAGGAACTCGGCTGGTGACCTTCCCGCCCCGTGGTCTTTCTGTCTTGGAAAGGAAAGGGCCTTCAGGGAAGCAGGATCTCCCACTTTCCTTCCAGGGCCGCGCGGAAGGAGGGGCTGGCCCGGTGCCAGTCCACCAGGTCCACCCGGAAAGGGAGGTCCGATTCGGAAAAGGCGTCTTTCAGGCGGGAAAGGACGGCCCGGGGGATCTGGTCTTCCCCCACCAGCAGAAGGTCCAGGTCCGAATAGGGCTGGGCCTTCCCTGTCGCCCGTGACCCGAAGACCCGAACTTCCACGCCGTGGAGATGGGCCTTCAGGATCTTTTTTACCAGCTCCATCTCTTCCGGGGTCAGGTCAATCATTCCTCTCTTCCAGCGCGTCCAGGAGAGCCCGGGCGTAATCTTTGAAACGGAGGGCGGCCTGGAAGACTTCTTCCGACGTTTCTTCGTCGTAAGTGTGGGAGGTGAGATTGCGGGCTTCGTGGAATCCCCACCAGGCTTTCACGTCGTCGATCAAGCGGTTCTCGGCGGCCACCCGGTAGAGATCCTTTCGGGAGAGACCGTCCACGTTGGAACTGCCCAGGTTTTGCCGGAGCCATCGGCGGATGAACTTCCAGCAGAGTTCGTAGGTGAACTCGAAGTGCTGGATGACTCCCGCCTGGATGCCTTTCCGGGGGACAGGGTCCAGGGTATCCATGAAAGCCTTGTTCGTTGCTACGGCAAGGAGGTCGTCGAAGGCGGTGATTGCCTTTTTCAAGCTCGTCAGGTCCAGCATGATCGACCTCCGAGGACTGGATGGATCCAGGTCAAATGTCTTCGCCCCTCGTTTCCTCCACGATGGGGTCCACGTGGTTCTTCCGGCCCGTGCGGGCGTAGGTGTAGATGAAGAAGCACAAGAGGATCATGGCGCCGATGGAGATCCATTCGCCCAGGGTCTGGAGGTTCTTCCCTCGAAGAAGGAAGAGTTGTTTCTTGATCGACTCGAAAACCGGGTAGCCCGTGCTCGAAAGCGGGCAGATTCCCCTTTCCCAATCGACGACCAACACCGAGCTGGGCCAGGATGCCAGAACGGCGTCCAGGATGCCCACGAGTCCCCCGCCGGCGATGAGCCCCGAGGCGATGAGGATGCCCTTGTCGTGGCCGGACTTGGTGGCCTTGGGATCCTCTCCCTCCCGTTTCCGGCCCACGAGACAGGCCACGAAGCCCCCGAGCATGCCGGGCACGCCGAGCTGGATGGGGAGATACACCCCCC
>CAYQBW010000376.1:0-3879 GCA_964415725.1 uncultured Planctomycetia bacterium | reverse complement strand
ACTTCCACCAGGGGGGCGTCCTCCTCGATGACGTCGCCGGGCTTCACGAACCACTTGAGGATCTCCCCCTCGTGGATTCCCTCGCCCAGGTCGGGCAGCTTGAATTCATACATGGTCAGAAATCCAGGGTCTCTTCGATTCCGCGGCGGATCCTGCCCTCGGTGGGCAGGTACATCGTTTCCCTTCCAAAGTATGGGGTGACCACGTCGTATCCGGTCACCCTCTTCACCGGGGCTTCCAGGTAGAGAAGGACGTCGTCGTTGAGGCGGGCCGTGATCTCCGAGGAGACCCCCAGGTTGCGGGGGGCCTCCTGGACCACCACGCACCGGCCCGTCTTCTTCACCGAGGCGGCGATCGTCCCGGAGTCCATGGGGGAGATCGTGAGGAGATCGATCACCTCCACCCTTACGCCCCTCCTTTTCTCCGCCTCCTCGGCGGCGTGGAGGGCGGGCCGCATCATGGCGCCCCAGGCCACCAGGGTGAGGTCCTTTCCCTCCCGGACCACTTGGGCCTTGCCGATCTCCATGACCTCCGGCTCGGCCGGGACCTCCTCCCGGAAGGCCCGGTAGGAACGCTTGGGCTCCATGAAGACCACCGGGTCCGGGTCCCGTATGGCGGCGGTGATCAGGGCCCGGGCGTTGCGGGGGCCCGAGGGGATCACCACCTTTACGCCCGGGAAGTGGGCGTAGGTGGCCTCCCGGCTCTCGGAGTGATGCTCCAGGGCCCGGACCCCGCCCCCGTAGGGCATGCGGATCACCAGGGGGACGGTGAGGGCCCCGTGGGTCCGGGAACGAAACCGGGAGGCGTGTCCCTCGAGCTGGGGAATCATCAGGTAGGAAAAGCCGGAGAACTGCATTTCCCCCACGGGCTTGAGGCCCGCCAGGGCCATGCCCACGGCGGTGCCCATGATGGCCGATTCGGCGATGGGCGTATCCATGACCCTGGTGGGACCGAATTTCTCCAGCAGGCCGTCGGTGACCCGGAAGACGCCTCCGTCCACCCCTACGTCTTCTCCCAGCACCAGGACCGTCTCGTCCCTTTCCATCTCCTGGGAAAGCCCCAGGTTGATGGCCTGGACCATGTTCAACTTAGGCATTTTCACTCCTCTCCTTCTCCAGTTCGGCCAGGAATTCCGCCCTCTGGGCCTCGATCCAGGGATGGGGGGTTCCGAAGACGTGGTCGAAGGGGGCGTCGGGCTTGAAGTCCTTCTGGGCTTCGAAGGCCCGCACCTCTTGGTCCAGGATCTTCTTGATCTCCCCCCGGAGGGCCTCCTCCTTCTGCTCGTTCCAGACCCCTTTCTCCACCAGGTAGGTTCGGAACCTCGGAATCGGGTCCTTCTTCCGCCACTCCTCCTCCTCTTCCTTGGAGCGGTATTTCCCCGGGTCGTCGGCGGTGGTATGCATGAGAAGCCTGTAGGTCACGGCCTCGATCAGGGTGGGGCCCCCGCCGGAGCGGGCCCTCTCCAGGGCTTCGGCGGCGGCGGAATACATGCCCAGCGCGTCGTTTCCATCCACCTGGATACAGGGAACGTCCTGGGCCAGGGCCTTCTGGGCCAGGGTCCGGGACCGGGTCTGCCTGGAGCGGGGGACGGAGATGGCATACTGGTTGTTCTGGCAGAGAAAGACCACCGGCGCCTCCCAGAGGGAGGCGAAGTTGAGGGCCTCGTAGAAATCCCCTTCCGAGGTGGCGCCGTCTCCGAAGAAGACCAGGACGGCCGAGTCTTTTTCGCCCTTGTACCGCATGGCATACCCGATGCCCACGGCATGGAGGGTCTGGGCCCCCACGATGATGGAAACGGGGAGGGTCCTCCGGCACCCCGGCGGGGGGACGTTCCCCTCCTCGTAGCCGTTGTAGAGGAGGAGGGCCCTGGCCAGGTTTTCTCCCCGCATCATCCGGGCCCCGGGTTCGCGGAAGGCCCCGACGAACCAGTCTTTCTCCGTGAGGGCCAGGGTGGGGGCGCAGAAGGCCGCCTCCTGGCCCACTCCCGGGGGAAAGGTGCCGATCCTCCCCTGGCGCTGGAGGTTCAACATGCGTTGATCCGCCTCCCGGGAGAGGACCATGGCCCGGTAGAGCCTGACCAGCTCTTCCGTGGGAAGATCCGGTTCGAGATCCTTGTCCGCTTTCCCTTGCTCGTCCAGGACTTGAAGGTAAGGGACGGAGAACTGGAGGATATCTTTTCTGGGCATAGGTCTGTTTCCTTTCCCGGCCCGGTCCCGCGGACCGGGGCCGGGGAGAGCCCTCCATCTTTTCCCGGCACCGGGCTATTGGGGCGAAATCAGGGGTTTGCAAGGACTCCCGAAAAAATCCCGGAATGTGTCTCTTTCGTGTCTCGTGAGACACAAGAAAGGCCCCGCCGGGGGAGCCAGGGGCTATAGGGGGGCCCCACTTTCCCGGCACGGCTCTTGCATAGGGAGAGGATCGTGGCCCGCGGGGCCGGAAATTTTTCTTTTGGCGGGGGGCCGGGCCCCCAATGGAGATCCTGGAGTGGCCAAGGCAATCAACGAAAACCTCCTGGGCCTTCTGAAGTTGACCGAGGAGATGCTCGCCCTGGCCGACCGGGGCGACAGGGACAGGGACGACGATTCCTGCGGGATCGTCTATGGCGTGCTTCGCGACGCCGCGTACAGGATCCGAAAACTCGCCGAGGAGGAGTGCGAGAAGCACCGCCGGGCGGGAAAGTGGGACCTGGAGGAATGACAAATGCCGGGGGAGGCGTTTCTCCGGCACGACCGAAAATGAACCGAACCGACAAGGAGGACGAGAGATGGCCGAGATCAAGGAAATCTACAGGTGCGAGATCTGCGGGAACATGGTGGAGGTGGTCCGGGGGGGCAAGGGAACCCTGGTCTGCTGCGGGAAGCCCATGAAGCTCGAGGCGGAGAACAGCACCGACGCCGCCCAGGAGAAGCACGTTCCCGTGGTGGAGAAGGTGGAAGGGGGGTTCAAGGTCTCCGTGGGAAGCACCCTGCACCCCATGGAGGAGAAACACTTCATCGAGTGGATCGAACTGGATGATGGTGAGAAGATCTACAGGAAGCACCTGAAGCCCGGCGCGGAGCCCGTTGCGGTCTTCCACGTGCCGGCGGAGACGGTCACGGCCCGGGCCTACTGCAACCTGCATGGACTTTGGAAGAAATGATTCCCCCGGGCGGAAGGTGCCTAGCTTCCGCCCTACCGAAAAGGAGGTGTTCCCATGCAATTCGAATCGGCCGAAGAGATCCTGGATTTCGCCATCAAGGAGGAGGAAAAGGCCGCCGCTTTCTACAAGGAGCTCGCGGACAAAGTGGAGAGCCGGCACGTAAAGGAGACCCTCCTTTCCTTCGCCCGCGAGGAGGAGGGGCACAAGGCCAAGCTCCTGGAGGTGAAGGCCGGGAAAATGAGTCTTCCTCCGGGCGGGAAGGTGGCGGACCTCAAGATCAGCGACTACACGGTGGACGTGGAACCCTCCCCGGGAATGGACTACACCCAGGCCCTTGTGGCGGCCATGAAGGCGGAGAAGGCCGCCTTCCGCCTCTACAGCGACCTGGCGGCCTCGGCGGAGGACCCGGCCCTGAAGGACCTGTTCCTGGGGCTCGCCCAGGAGGAGGCCAAGCACAAGCTTCGTTTCGAGATCGAGTACGACGAACAAGTCATGACGGACAATTGATTCAATTCCCCCGAGAGATTGAAAGGCGAGTGACGACGATGCTTTCGAAAAACATGGAAAAGGCCCTGAACGAACAGATCAACGCGGAGGTTTTTTCCACCTACCTCTATCTCTCCATGGCCGCCTGGTTCCATTCCCAGAAGCTCGCCGGCTTCGGGCACTGGATGGAGCACCAGGCCAGGGAGGAGTGGGAGCACACCATGAAGTTCTTCCACTACGTGGACGAAAGGGGC
>CAYQBW010000375.1:0-3888 GCA_964415725.1 uncultured Planctomycetia bacterium | reverse complement strand
TCCCTCCTCCATCCTGGCTCCCCCCTACCCCCCCGAGGAGAAGCCATGCTCGACAAGAGAACCTACTTCGTGCGGGAACACGTGGGCTTTATGAAGCTCCACGAGGCCTACGACATCCTGGACCCCGAGACGGGCGAAGTGATCGCCGAGGCCCGGGAGGAAGCCCCGCCCCTGAGGAAGATCCTCAAGCTCTTCATGAGCAAGACCTTGCTTCCCTTCGAGATCGTCCTCACCGGCGCCTCGGGGAAGAAGATCCTCACCATCCGCAGGGGCTTCACCTTCCTCCGCTCCCGGGTGGAGGTCTACGACGCGGCGGACCAGCTGCTTGGGACCTTCCAGCAGAAGCTCTTCTCCATCGGGGGGCGCTTCAAGGTCCTGGACGCCCAGGGCGTGGAGGTGGCCGAACTCAAGGGCAACCTGATCGGCTGGGACTTCAAGTTCCTGGACCTCCAGGGCAACGAACTGGGCAGGGTGACCAAGAAGTGGGCCGGCGTGGGAAAGGAACTCTTCACCACGGCCGACAACTACGTGGTGACCCTCTCGGAAGACGTGGACCCCGTGGGCACGGGCCCCCTCCTCCTCGCCGCCGCCCTTTGCGTCGACATGGTCCTCAAGGAGAAATCCGACTGATCCCATGGGCCCCATCCTGCTCGCCGAAAACCTGAAAAAGACCTTCTCCCAGGGCGGGGAGGCCGTCCCGGTCCTGAAGGAAGTCTCCCTCCAGGTGGAGGAGGGGGAATTCGTCACCGTCATGGGCCCCTCGGGATCGGGCAAGTCCACCCTCCTCCACTGCCTGAGCGGCCTGGACCGGCCCGACCAGGGCAAGGTCCTCCTGAGGGGCCGGGACCTCTTGGCCCTCTCCGAAAAAGACCGGACCCTGGAGCGGAGGCGCCGCCTGGGCTTCGTCTTCCAGTTCTTCAACCTCCTCCCCGATCTTACGGTGGAGGAGAACCTCCTCCTTCCCCTGCTCATCGCCGGGGAGAGGCCCGAGGCCCACCAGGAGCGCATGGAATGGCTCCTGGAGACCCTGGGGCTCGCCCCCCTTCGGGCCCGCCTCCCCCACGGCCTCTCGGGCGGCGAGATGCAGAAGGTGAGCATCGCCCGGGCCCTGGTGATGGAGCCCGACCTGGTCTTCGCCGACGAACCCACGGGCAATCTCTCCTCCAAGGCGGGAGAGGAGACCATGGCCCTCTTCCGGGAGGTGCGCGACCGGTTTCATACCGCCCTTCTCCTGGTCACCCACAACCCCCGCGACGCCGCCTGGGGAGACAGGGTCCTCTTCCTAAAGGACGGGATCCTGGACCCACGGACGGCCTTGAAAGGACCCGGACTGGATGCGGCTCGCGTCTTTTCTCGTCTGGAAGAACTGGAGATCTAGCCCTCTCCGGGTTCTTCTCACCTGGCTGGGCGTGGCCCTGGGGGTGGCCGTGGTGGTCTCCATCCAGGTCCTGGACCACAACACGATCCTCAGCAAACTCGAGAGGAAGCGCGGGGACTTCGGGAGGGTGGACCTGGAGATGCGCCCCCAGGACCCCAAGGCCGACCTGGACCTCCTCCGCCGGCGCCTGGAGGCCCGGCCCGACCTCTCCAGGGTGGGGCTCATCGCCCGGGCCGAGGTGGAATTGCGCCTCCCCGGAAAAAAGCCCTTCCAGGCCGCCCTCTACGGCCTGGCCCCGCCGGGGGGGGACGTCTTCGGCCACTACCGGGTGGCCGCCGGCAAGGACCTCACCCCCCTGGATCCGCCGGACCGGGTGCTCGTCTCCCCCGTCCTGGCCCGGAGCCTGGGCCTGCGGGTCGGGTCCTCCTTCGTGCTGGCCGCCCTCCCCTGGGTCCGGTCCGCCCCCTGCGTCCACGGCAAGAGGGTCCTCTCCCCGGGAGGAAAGTCCGCCGGTCCTCCGCCCGCGAGGAAGGTGACGGTCCAGGGGATCCTGGAGCCCTTCCGGATCGCCCGCCGGGACCAGGGCCTGGTGCTAGTGGGCCCCTTCTCCCTGGCCCGCGCCCTGGCCCGGCCCTTCATGCCCCTCTTCCAGGTGGACCGGGCCCCCGGGGTGGACCCGGACCGCCTGACCGCCTCCCTGGAGAAGGACTTCCTGGTGGAAAAGAAGCGGACCGCCCTGATCGGGGAGGGGGCCGACGAGAGGGCCTTCCGCAACGGCGTGCGCGTCATGGGAGGGCTCGCCCTGGTGCTCGGGATGTTCGTGATCTTCCACACCCTCTCCCACGCCCTGGCCGAGAAGATCCGTTCCATCGGAATTCTTCGCTCGCTCGGAGCCACCACGTCCCAGGTGGTGCGGGCCTACCTGCTGGACGCCTTTCTCCTGGCCCTGGCGGGCTCCCTCACGGGCCTGGGTCTTGGAATCCTCCTGGCCCGGATCCTGGGAAAACTCCGCATCACCACCCTGGGACTGGGCAAGCCCCTGCTCACCTTCGAGATCCCCTGGTCCCCCCTGCTCGCCGTGGCCGGCCTGGGCGTCTTCTTCACCCTCCTGGGCGCGTCCTTTCCCCTCTTCAAGATCCGCCGCCTCACGGTGCGGAAGATCCTCTACGTACGGGACCTGGCGCCGCCTGCGGACCTGATGCGGGGGGTCCACCTCTTTCTCTTCACCACCCTGGTCCTGGCCCTCCCCCTGGCCTGGCTCGCCATGACGCCCCTTCTTACGGGGGAGGGCAAAGGGGCGGGATGGGTGCTCCTGGAAGCGGTCTTCCTGGTGGTTCTCTCCTTTTCCCTCTTCCTCCTGGCGCCGGGCCTGGTGCGCGCCTCGAGCCGGCCCGTCCTGGCCCTGCTCTCCCCCCTCCTTCCCCTGGCCTCCTTCATGGCCCGAAAAAACCTGCTTCGCTCCCCGGGAAGGCTCGCCACGGCCGTATGCGGTCTCACCCTGGTGGCCCTGGCCGGTGTGGGGATCCGCTCCATCACGGGTTCCCTCAAGGGGGAGATCCGGGATTTCGCCGCCCTGGGAATGAAGGACAGGCTCTTCCTCCGGTGCGCCCCCATCCCCGACCGGACCTGGAAAAAACTCCACCAGGTCCCGGGGGTGGTCTCGGTCCTTCCCCTGGACGCCCGGGTGGGCCTTCCCTTCCTGGTGGTGGGGACCGACACGGAAGAGCTGGCCCGCCCCGGCGGCCCCCTGGACGGGAAACCCGAACTGCTCCGGGCCATGAAAGAGGGAAGGGGGCTCCTGGTCTCGGGGAGGCTCTCCAACCTCAAAGGAATTCGTCCCGGCTGGACCCTCAAGGTCCCCACCGGCGCGGGGACCGTAGTCTACAAGATCCTGGCCGTCACCGACCGGGCCGGGTTCTTCCCCGACGAGCGGGCCTTCGCCCTAGCGGACCGCAAGTGGCTCCACTGGGATTTCTGCGTGGACGAAACCAGGTGCGGCCGCTTCACGGTGCGCCTCGTTCCCGGAACGGACCCGGCCGGGGCGGCCCGGGGGATCCGGAAGGTCCTGGAGGGGAAAACCCGGATCGGGTGGATCCGGACGGGCCGGGATGTGGAGGAGGCCCACCTGGCCGACGTGGACAAGGATTTCCTCTTTTTCGATATCCTCCTGGCCCTTCTCCTGGTGCTGGCGGGCACGGGCCAGGTGAACCTCATGACGCTCACCGCCCTGGCCCGGAGCCGGGAAATCGGCATGCTCCGGGCCCTGGGGATGACCCGGGGGGAATACGGCGGGGTTCTCTTGGTGGAGGCCGTCCTGGTGGGCTGGATGGCCGCCCTCCTCACCTTCCTGGCGGGCCTTCCCCTGAGCTGGGTCCTGGTCCGGGGCCTCCGGGAAGTCTCCGGCCTGCCCGTCCCCTACCGCCCGCCCCTGGAAGCCTGCCTCCTCACGGCGGGCCTGGCCTTCCTGGTCTCCCTCCTGGCCGCCCTGGTCCCGGCCCTCCGCGCCCCGG
>CAYQBW010000374.1:0-3889 GCA_964415725.1 uncultured Planctomycetia bacterium | reverse complement strand
GTGTCCACCAGGAGCGTGGCCTCCGCCGGCAGGGGGGGCTCCAGCCTCCCTGCCCGGAAATCCGTGAGTCTTTCCGCCCGGACCTCCCCACCCCGGCGGATCGCCCCGAGAACGGCCTCGCCCCGCTCGGGATGGCGGGGCGCCAGGACCAGGAGGATCTTCTTTCCCGTCTTCCGCCGGAGTTCACGGGTGATCCGCTGGAGGATCTCCTCCTCCTCTCCGTGGGTGGACCCCCCCACCAGGACCAGGCGCCCGTCGCCCTTCCCCGTGATCCGGGCGAATTCGGGATCGGGGTCCACCCGTTCCCGGACCTTCAGGGCGTCATACTTGAGGTTCCCCGTGACCTTCACCCGGGCGGGGTCCACGCCCAGGCCCAGGATCCTCTCTGCGTATTCCTCGTTCTGCATGCAGAAGAGGTCGATCGAACCCAGCTGGGGCAGGATGCGCCGGACCTTGCGATACCGGGAGAAGGACCGCCTGGAGATCCGCCCGTTCACCACGACCACGGGGCATCCCCGCCCGCGGGCGGCGGTCACGAAGTTGGGCCAGAGTTCCAGCTCCATCAGAAGGACCAGGGTGGGCCGGAGCCTGGCCATGGACGTGAAGGGCATGAAGGCGAAATCCAGGGGGAAGTAGACCACCCTCTTTCCGGGGAAGATCCGCCTCGCCAGGCCGTGGCCCGTGGGGGTGGTGCTGGAAAAGAGGATTTCCAAGGACGGGTATTCCGCCTCCAGCCCTTCCACCAGGGGAACGGAGGCCTTGATCTCCCCCACCGAGACGCCGTGGACCCAGGCCAGGGGCCCGTCTGATTTCCGCCGGGCGGGAAAACCCACCCGGTCCATCACGCCCTCGCGGTAGCGTTTCTTGGTAGCCACCCTCCAGACCACCCAGGGGGACCAGGCCGTAAAGGCGAGGAAGTAGAGGAGGTCGTAGAGCCCGAGCGCCAGGTAGTGGCGGAGCTTCAATCGTTCTTGTTCCGGCCGCAACACTTCTTGTATTTCTTCCCGGAACCGCAGGGGCATGGATCGTTGCGGCCCACCCGTTTCTTCCTCTTCGGCGCCGCCTGTGGGACGGCCTCGTTCCCCGCCGGGAGCGGCGGAGGACCCCCGGCGGCCGGAGGGATCTCTTCCCTCACCGGGGATTCCTCGGCCTGGGAGGGGGGAGGCCCCGTCTCCGGGCCGGCCTCGAGCTGGACCTTGAAGATGAGGTCCGTCACCTCGTCCGCCACGGACTCGAGGAGGCGCTGGAATTTCTCGTATCCCTCCTTCTTGAACTCCGTCTTGGGATCGACCTGGGCGTAGCCCCTGAGCCCGATCCCCGCCTTCAGGGCGTCCATGGCCCAGAGGTGGTCCTTCCACTTCCTGTCGATCGTATCCAGGAGGAGGTAGCGCTCGATGGTGCGCATGGCCTCGGGGCCGTTCTCCTTCTCGCGCCGGGCGTAGAGCTCATCCGTCCTGCGCAGGATCTCCTCCCGCAGGTCCTCTCCCTTGAATTCCTCCAGCCCGGAAAGGTCCAGGTCCGGCCCGAACTTGTGGGCCAGCCAGACCTTGAGGCCCTCCATGTCGGGCTCGCCCTGCTCGGGCATGAAGCCTTCCACGGCCTGGGAGACGACCTTGTCGATCATCTCCAGGACCTTCTCCTTCGTGTCCTTCCCCTCGAGCACCTCCTGGCGTTCGCGGTAGATGAACTTCCTCTGCTTGTCCATCACCTCGTCGTATTCCAGGAGGTTCTTGCGGATCTCGAAGTTCCGGTCCTCCACCTTCTTCTGGGCCCGCTCGATCCCCCGGGAGACCATGGGGCTCCGGATCACTTCGCCCTCCTTGAGGCCCAGCTTCTCCATGACCGTCTTCACCCAGTCCCGGGCGAAGATCCGCATCAGGTCGTCGTCGAAGCTCAGGAAGAAGCGGGTGGAACCCGGGTCCCCCTGCCGGCCGGCCCGGCCCCGGAGCTGGTTGTCGATCCGGCGCGCCTCGTGGCGCTCCGTCCCGATGATGTGGAGGCCGCAGGGGGGGTCTTCCCATTCTCCGTATTTAGGATAACAGCACTTGATGTAGGGCTTGCCCGACCCGCACTCGCAGGGCGCCTTGTTGCCCAGGACGCACTTGGCGAACTTCCCGCCCCGCCAGTTGTCCGGGTCGGCCTTCTTCTTCCAGCAGCCCGCGCAATCGTCGGCCCTCTCGGGCCGGTTGCAGCCGATGCAGCACCAGGTCTCCCCCGTCTCGGGATGGATGCAGGTCTTCTTGACCACGCCCTCGCCCAGCTTGATGTCCGTGCCCCGGCCGGCCATGTTGGTGGCCACGGTGATGGCGCCGTATTGGCCCGCCTGGGCCACGATCTTCGCCTCGCGCTCGTGGTGCTTGGCGTTGAGCACCTCGTGCTGGAGGCCCCGCCGGGAGAGGGCGGCCGAGAGGCGCTCCGACTTCTCGATGGAGGTGGTTCCCACCAGGATGGGCCGCCCCATGGCGTGGATCCTCTCGATCTCCTCCACAATGGCCCTGAACTTGTCCTTTTCGGTGAGATAGATGTGGTCGTCGTTGTCCCGCCGGATGAGAGGCCGGTTGGTGGGGATGGAGACCACGTCCAGGTTGTAGATCTTGGCGAACTCCCCGGCCTCGGTCATGGCCGTGCCGGTCATTCCGGCGAGCTTGTCGAAAAGCCGGAAGTAGTTCTGGAAGGTGATGGTCGCCAGGGTCTGGTTCTCCTCCCTGGGCCGGATCCCCTCCTTGGCTTCCACGGCCTGGTGCAGGCCGTCGCTCCAGCGCCGCCCGTGCATGAGGCGGCCCGTGAACTCGTCGACGATGATGATCTCGTCGTCCTTGACCACGTAGTGGTGGTCCCGCTTGTAGATGTTGTGGGCCCGGAGCGCCTGCTCGATGTGGTGGGGCCAGTCCATGTTCTTGCCCGAGTAGAAACTGTCCACCCCGGCCAGGCGCTCGGCGTACTCGATCCCCTCGTCGGTGAGAAGGCAGAGCTGTTCCTTCTCCTTGATCTCGAAATGCACCCCCGGCTTGAGGCGCCGGGCGATCCGGTCGGCCAGGAGGTATTTCTCCGTCTTCCCTTCCGGGGGACCGGAAATGATCAGCGGCGTCCGGGCTTCGTCGATGAGGATGGAATCCACCTCGTCGATGATCGCGTAGTGGAGGTGCTTCTGGACCTGCTCCTCCACCCGGAGCTTCATGTTGTCCCGGAGGTAGTCGAAACCGAACTCGTTGTTGGTCCCGTAGGTGATGTCGCAGGCGTACTCCGGGTGCCTCTGCCAGGGATCCATGTCGGACTGGATGGCCCCCACCGTGAGGCCCAGGTACTCGTAGACCGGGGCCATCCAGTCCCGGTCCCGCTTGGCCAGGTAGTCGTTGACCGTGACGATGTAGACGCCCTTGCCCTCCAGGGCGTTCAGGGAGGCCGCCAGGGTGGCCACCAGGGTCTTGCCCTCGCCCGTGACCATCTCGGCGATCTTCCCCTGGTGGAGCACGATGCCCCCCATGATCTGGACATCGAAATGGCGCATCCCCAGGGTCCTGCGCGCCGCCTCCCGGGTCAGGGCGAAGATCTCCGGCAAGGCGTCGTCCAGGGTGGCCTCCCCGGACTGCACCTTCTCCCGCCACTCGGCCACCTTCTCCTTGACGGCCTCTTCCGAGAGGTCCCGGGCCCAGGGCTCGAGTTCGTTCACCTCGTAGACCTTGGGCCAGAGGGACTTCACGACCCTCTCGTTCTGGGACCCGAAGAGGCTCCTCAGGAACTTTCCCGTCTTTTGCCAGTATGCCGCGAAATCAATCATCCCCACTGCCTTCCGCCGGGGTGTCGCATTTCCATCCGCCTCGGACCGTCCGCCTGGGATCCCCTGGGATCCAGGATCCCGCCGCGGCAAAACGCCAGCCTAGGAGCCCCC
>CAYQBW010000373.1:0-3900 GCA_964415725.1 uncultured Planctomycetia bacterium | reverse complement strand
GTGGGGCGCGCCTCTTTCCCGGCCTGCCAGGTGACCAGGCCCGCGTAGATCCCCACCAGCAGGGCCGCCGCGGCAAGGGGGAGGAAGGGCGTCCCCGGGTGGGTGGCGGCGAACCCGCCGGCGAAGGTGTCCAACCCCCGGCAGGCTCCCAGCGCCCAAGGGCCCGACCTGGCCCTCTGCTTCACGGCCAGGTCGTAGAAGGCCGCCGTCCCGGCCAGGGCGAGCCAGAAAAGGACCGACGGCTCGGGGAGAAAGGCCCAGGGCAAAAGAATTCCCGCCACCAGGAGGCCCAGCCCGGCGCCCATGGCCTTGTAGGGGCCCACCCGGCCGGACGGAAGGGGCCTTCCGGGACGGTGTTTCCGGTCCTCGGGAAGATCTACCACGTCGTTGAGGACCACCCCTCCCAGGAAGATGCAGGCGGAGCCCGCGAAAGCCGGGAGAAACCAGGGCCCGGGGCCGGCCCCGGCGGCGGCCGCCCCGGCCAGGAGGTCTCCCGCCACGGTGAGGGCCAGGGGAAACCTGAAGAGTTCCATCCAGGCCGCTCCCTTGGACCTCATGGGGCGTATCCTCCTCGGTTTTCTCGTCAGGAGATGAGGCGAAGAATGTCGTTGTAGGTGACGAAGATCACCAGGCCGAGCACCAGGGCCAGGCCCGCCACCTGGGCCCAGACCATGACCCTCTCGCTCACGGGGGAGCCCTTGATCTTCTCGATGAGCAAAAACAGGATCAACCCGCCGTCCAGGATGGGGATGGGAAGGAGGTTGAGGAAACAGAGGTTCACCGAGACCACCGCCAGGAACCAGAGGAACTTCATCAAGCCCTGCTGGATCAGGGAGGCCGAAGTGCTGACGATCATGATGGGGCCGCCCAGGTTCTTGGCCGCCACGCCCCCGGAAAGGATCTTCTTGAGCGTCAGGTAGACCTGCTTGAACATCCCCCAGGAATTGGTGAATCCCAGGACGAAGGCCTCGGGGATGCTGGAAGCCTTCACCTTCTCCATTCGGAATGCCGAATACGGCTGGAACCCGTAATCGGGGATTTTCATCCTTTCCGCCCGGACGATCATCTTCAGGACCTTTCCGCCCCGTTCCACCTGGACGGCCATCCGCCCGTCCCGGGAGGCAGAGACGGCGGCCACCAGGTCTTTCCATTCCCGGATGGGCCTGGAATCGACGGCCGCAATCCGGTCTCCCGGGCGCATGCCCGCCTTCGCGGCGGGGGACCCCTTCCTGGGGAGGACATAGGTCCCGTCGGGTTCGAAGGCGATGTTCTCCAGGAACTCCCCGGCCGCCGCCGGGCCCGGAATCCTCACGGTGAGCCGGACCTTCCGGAAGAAGGCCCGGCCCTCTTTCCCGCTCCCTTCCGCGGGGGGTGCCGGCCTCCTCACGAGAAAGGTCACGGGCCCCCCGGCCGCGGAAAGGATCTTCTCCAGGTCCTTGCTGGTGTAGACGGTCTTTCCTCCGGCCTGGAGGATTACGTCTCCCTTTCCAAGGCCCGAACGGGCGACGAGGGGATCCGTCCGGCGGAGGGCCTTGACCTTCCTGGTGAGGGCCTGGACGCCCATCCGGTAGGGCCCTTCCTTGAGGACGGGCTTCACCGTGACCTCCATCCTGGAGACCCGGCCGGACCCATCTTTGCGGGCCACCGTAAGCCTAAGAGGCCTGGGGTTCTCCAGGAGGGCCGCCAGGGCCTTGGAATCCAGCTTCCGCGCCTCCTTGCCGTCCACCAGGAGAAGCTCGTCTCCCTCCTTCACTCCGGCCTTCGCCGCCGGGCCGCCGGGGGCCACGTGGAGGAACACCTTGTCCTCCATGGGCGGTTCCACCAGGATCCGTTTGAACCCGGTGGCCTTGTCGAAGTAGGGGCGGACCTCCACCTTGCGGGGCGCCTTCTCTCCGGGCGGGAGGATGGTGAAGACCACGCGGTCGCCGCCCAGGGCCACGGAGGTGGAGATGTCGGCGAAGGAGAGGACCCGCGTCTCCCCCACGGCCAGGACCCTGCTTCCCTCGGGGATCCCAGCCTCCCAGGCGGGCCCACCCTTGACGACTCTTCCCAGGACGGGGGGCCGGAAAGGCACGCCCACGGAGAAGGCCACGGCGAATCCCACCAGGGCGAAGAGAAAGTTCATGATCACCCCGGCGGAAAAGATGAGAAGCCTCTGGCCCACGGTCTTCGAGCCCAGATCTCCCTCCGAGGGGGCGCCGGACCCGGGTTCTTCCCCGGCCATCTTTACGTATCCGCCCAGGGGAATCAGGGAGACCCGGTAATCCACGCCGCCCCTCTTCCAGCCGAAGAGTCGGGGACCGAAGCCGATGGAGAAGGTCTCCACCCGGACCCCGGCATACCGGGCCGCCAGAAAATGCCCCAGTTCGTGGACCAGGATCACCGCCCCGATCCCCAGCAATACGATGATGAGGTTCACCATTCCTCCAGGATTCTTCTTGCTTCCTCCCTGGCCTTGCGGTCCGCCTCCAGGACATCTTCCAGGCAGGCGGGGCTCCTGGGCCGGTGGCCCTCCAGGACGGCCCGGCTCAGGTCCACGATCTTGGGGAAAGGTATCTTTCCTTCAAGGAAGGCTTCCGTTCCCACTTCATCGGCCGCGTTCAGCACCGCGCCCGAGTCTCCGCCCATCTCCAGGACCCGCCGGGCCAGCTCCAGGGCGGGATAACGTTCCGGATCGGGCGTCTCGAAGGTCAAACGGGAAAAACGGGCCGGGTCGAAAGGGGCCAGGTCCGAAGGGAGGCGCTCCGGCCATCCCAGGGCGGCCAGGATGGGAACCCGCATGTCCGGAACGCCCATCTGGGCCAGGATGGAGCCGTCCACGAACTCCACCAGGGCGTGGACGATGGACTGGCGGTGGATGAGGACCTGGATCCGCGGGGAGGGAAGGTCGAAGAGCCAGTGAGCCTCCAGGATCTCGAAGGCCTTGTTCATCATGGTGGCCGAGCCCACCGTCACCCGGGGTCCCATGTTCCAGGTGGGGTGGCGCAGGACCTGCTCGGGGGTGACCGAGGTGAGTTCGCCCGGGGGCAAGTCCCTCAAGGCCCCTCCCGAGGCGGTGAGAAAGATCCGGCGCACCTTCCCGGTCCCCTCCTTCTCCCCCTTGAGGCACTGGAAGACAGCGGCGTGTTCGCTGTCCACCGGGAGGACCCGGACTCCCCTCTCCCGGGCCTTTTCCCGGACCAGGGCCCCGGCGGTCACCAGGGACTCCTTGTTGGCCAGGGCCAGGTCGGCCCCTGCCTCCAGTGCCGCCATGGTGGGACCAACCCCCGCGGCGCCGGTGATTCCATGGACCACCAGGTCGGGCTCCAGGGAGCGAAGGGCCTTCTCCACGGCCCTCTCGCCCTGGAAGAGCCGGAGGGCCCCTTGGTCGGGAAGGTGCTCCCGGAAGGTCCGCACTCCTTCCGGGTGGGTCAAGGCCACCGCCTCGGGACGGAAGGTCCGGGCCAGGCCGGCAAGGGCCTTCCCGGAGCGGTGGGCCGAGAGCAGGACGACCTGGAAACGATCCCTCCGCCCCCCAAGGAGGTCCAAGGTCTGGGTCCCGATAGACCCCGTCGCGCCCAAGACTGCCACTCTTTTCATGGGAAGGAATATACTGGCCCTGGACCTTTCGTCTACCTGCCGCCATCTTCCCCGGGGAGGAAGAGACCGGGCGGGGGGGAAAGGAAAGCAGGAGGAACGGATGGCGGGCAAGGACAAAGAGAAGAAGGGCCTGACCTACAAGGACGCCGGCGTGGACATCGACAAGGCCGCCCGGGCCCTGGAAAAGATGAAAGAAAAGGTCCGGTCCACCTTCATTCCGGGGGTAGCCCACGAGCAGGGATCCTTTGGGGGGATCTTCGACCTGGACCGGGCCGGCCTGGGAAAGGGGGTGCTGGTGGCCTCCACGGACGGGGTGGGGAC
>CAYQBW010000372.1:0-3901 GCA_964415725.1 uncultured Planctomycetia bacterium | reverse complement strand
GAGGAACTGGCCACGCCCGAGGCCTTCGCCCGGGACCCGGCCCTGGTGTGGGAATGGTACCGGTGGAGGCGCGGGCTCATCCGGGACAAAGAGCCCAACCCGGCCCATTACGCTCTTGCGGAACTTGAGAAGCGGGTGGGCGGCCGGGGCGGGGAGCTCGGGCTCATCACCCAGAACGTGGACGGCCTCCACGAGAAGGCGGGCTCGAAGCGGGTGATTCCGATCCACGGAAACATCTGGGAAGTCCGGTGCGCCGATCCCTCGTGCGGGTGGAAGAAGGTGGACCGGGGGGAGCTGGAGGCCCTGCCCAGGTGTCCTGTCTGCGGGGGACTGGCCCGGCCGGGGGTGGTCTGGTTCGGCGAGGCCCTGCCGGCGGATGCAATGGACGAGGTGGAGCGGATCCTGGAAGGATGCGACCTATTCCTCGTGGCCGGGACCTCGGGTGTGGTCCAGCCGGCGGCCTCCTTCGCCTGGGCGGCCCGGCGGCGGGGGGCGAAGGTGATCGAGGTGAACCTGGAGCCCACGTCGCTCACCGAGGCGGCCCACCTGGCCTTCCACGGCCCGGCCGGGGAGATCCTCCCCGCCCTGTTGTGAGGGGAACGATCGCGGGACGACCGTCGGGGCGGCCTTCGGCCGCCCCTCGGGCGTCCCCTACGGCGTCCCCTACAGGTTCTGGATCCTTCCGCCTTTCTTGCGGAAGGAATCGATGGCCTTGCGCAGGACCGGGTTTTGCCAGAAGGCGGTGGTCTTCATGGTGGCCGGCGTGGTCTCCCGGACGCCCTGGTCGAAGACCAGGATGGGGACCTGGGGCTTTCCGTCGGGGAAGACCAGGAGCTGGGCCAGGTGTTCGGGGCGGATGGGGAGGCCCAGGTCCACGACGTGCACCTTGCCCCGGGCCTGGAGGGCCTTCTCCCTTCCGGGCCGGTAGGTGAACAGCAGGAAGGTGGTCCCCGGGCCGGGGAGGCGCAGGGGCTGGAACCCCCAGGGAAGCCGCTCGGCGCCCTTGAAGATGTCCGACCTGTATCCTGGGTTGTCCTTGTCGATGAAGACCCCGGGAGAGATCTCGTTGATGTATTCGTCCTGGTTGGGCTTGATGTAGCGGACATACATGTTGTGCAAAAGCCCCAGGGCCAGGTCCATCTGCTTGTTTCCCCGATTGAGGATACGCACGTTCACCCGCTTGCCTTCCAGGCGCATGGAGAAGTCGAAGAGCCTGCCGTCGTGGCGCAGGCCGTCGCCGGCGAAGAAGGTCGCTCCCTTGGGGATGCGCGGGCTGAGGCGCAAGGTGCTCGGGTCGAAGGCCGGCACGGCGGCGTAGCGGATCCCCGTGAGGGCGAAGAGCAGGGCGTCCATGTTCACGCCGCAGTCCCACAAGGAGAGGTGGTCGATGGGCTCCTCCCCGGCGCGGGCGGGATGCCCGGTCCCGTCGTAGAGGGGGGTCCATTCGCCGGCGGGCGTGGCCTGGCGGAGAATTCCCTCCACCGCGTCCGGAAGGGACCGGTCTTCCTGGGTCGCCAGGCAGGCGACCAGGTATCCCTGGGTGCAGCCCAGGGCGTAGGGAAGATCCGGCGTGGAGGCCACCCGGGAACCGGGGAGCTTCAGTGTTTTCACCGTCTCTTTCACGTTCGCCGTATCCCGGTTGCCCGTGGCGAAGAGGTAGCCCACCCACAGGGGGAGGAGGTTGATCTCCGCCACCGGCGGGATGTGGGGCTCCATGGTGACCGGCGAGAAGGCCGGGATGTAGCGGCCCACGAGCTTGCCCGGTTCCTGTTTCACCCCGGGCCTGGGAAGCCAGAAACGTTGTTCGAAACGCTGGCCCACCGAGAGGGCCCGCTCCAGGAGGTTCTCCTTCCTCTTGCCCCAGGCGTCCTTTTCCGCCTTGTCGGAAGCGCCGGCGCCGATGACCGAGGCCACGTCGGAAAGGGCGTGGATGGAGAGAAGGTGGAGGAGGCTCGCCTCCATGGAGTAGGTCTTCCGGCCCCGCTTCGCGTCCTGGGCGGGCAGGTCGTTGGGGAAGGGGGTCCGGGAGCGGAAGAACCCGTCGCACAAGACCCGGATGAGGGGATTGGCCGGGGAAAAGGGCATGAGGAGGTCGTCCTTTGCGGGTTCCTGGACATCCAGGAGGCGCTTCAGGAAGGGCCAGCGCCGCCTGAGGAAGTCCAGGTCGTTGGTGGCCCTGTAGTACCAGTAGTGCTCCAGGAGCATCCAGGCGGGGGCCTCGGGATCCCCGGCGGTGACCTTGCTCCAGTCGGGGTCTGAGAGTCCCTTGGGGAAGACCTGGGTAAGCGGATACTGGGCCTCGATCTTTCCCGTGAGGCGGACGCAGTTCCGGGCGTAGTCCAGGACGCGGCGGGCCTCGTTCCACATGCCCGCCCTGAGGAAGACCAGGACGGCCCCGGCGGCGTCCCGAACCCGGAAGACCCGGTGGTTCAGGGAGGCCGCCACTCCGCCGCCGGGAAGGGCCTGGAGCAGGCAGGCCCGGACCTTCCAGTTCCCGATGAGATCCATGTATTTCCGGTTGTCCGTGCGGAAGCGGGTGGTGTGCTGGAGCCTCAAGTGCCACCAGCCCTGGCACTCCCCGGCGGCGCCGATGCAGTCTTCCTTGAGGTAGTCGTCGGGGTCGGGCCTCTTCCGGCCCTGGTAGTAGAAATGCAGGAGCAAGGCCGCCTGGCCGATCTTGCCGGGCTCGATCTTGTCGAACCCCCGGTGGAGGCCGTCGGCCCCGGGCTTGCTCCTCTCGGCGAAGCGGGCCTCCATGACCTGGACCTTTCCGTTGGGCAGGGGATGGCGGTAGAGGATGGAGCCGCCCTTGATCTCGGCCCGGCCCTGGAAACGGGCCACCAGGTCGACATTCTCAAGGGTCTTTCCCGTGCCGTTGTATACCTCCACGATCCGGTAAATCGTGCGGTAGGGGGCCTTGGACCAGGCGCACCGGAAGGGGTCCAGGGCGGCCTTGCCGGCCTCGTCCCCCTTGAGGCCCGGGGGATACTTGGGGCCGGACCAGGCGAAGGTGAGGACCCTCAGGGCCGTGCCGTCCTTCCCCTTGTCCTCGGTGAAGACCATGGGGGCGCCCCGGACCATGCCGATCCGCTGGAGGGGAAGCTCCAGGATCCTGCCTCCCGCAGCGAGATCCAGGGTGTTCCCGCCGAAGCTTCCTTCAGGGGAGAAGTCCTTTCCGGTGTTGAAATCCGGCCCGGTGATCCCCTGGAGGGTGTTGGCCCGCCTGCCGAGCCCCAGGACCCCGAAGGTCCATCCATCCCCCACGGGGAAGGCACCCCGCCGGGAGGGGGGGAGCCCCCGGAGGTTTTCGACCTTCCACGCGTCGAGCCGCTCCCACCGGAGGTAGGGGAACATCCGGGTCAGTTCGACGGGCTCTTCCTTCCCGGGCTTGTTCTCCCCGGGGGGGCGGTCCCCCGGCATGGGCCGGCCCTGGCCCGGGATCTGGGCCGAGAGGGCGGAAGGGAGAAGAGAGAGGAAAAGCAGGGATAGGATCGTGCCAAGGCGTTTCATGGGGGTTCTTCCTGGTAGGTCCTGGGGAAAAGGAAAGAGATAAACAGATACGGGCCTGGATAGCCAGAATCGAGTGGGAAAAGGCCCGGGGCCGCGGGCGGTTGTGGTGTAATGGCACGCATGAAGGATCCAGCAGGAAGGGTTTTGCTTTTTTTCGGCCGGGACCTGGAGTTTCCCGTGATCCTGGCCGGGGACCGGCGGTCCGGGAGGAGGGAGGACTGGTCCAGGCCGGGGCTCAGGATCGGCCGGGCGCCGGTGATGATCTCCCGGGAGAAGAAGACGGGCCGGGCCTGGATCGGCCTGGGAAGGAGAGGGGTGGCCGGGGCCCTCTGGGGGGAGGCGCCGGAGGAGGATGCGCTCCTGGCCGGGCTGGAGGCCCCAGGGCTGGAAG
>CAYQBW010000371.1:0-3913 GCA_964415725.1 uncultured Planctomycetia bacterium | reverse complement strand
ACCCTTGAATCCGGCACCTTAAGGGGACCCCGGGGGAACCCCTTGCTCCATGGGGGGCCCCCGCCTGGACAGGCGCTGCCCCCGCGGGTTAAAATCAGCCTTGGAACATTCGTTTCTTTTCACCCCTATCTTTCCGCAGAAAAAAATCTTTCCCAGGAGGAAGCCATCATGAAGCGCACCCTCTTCTCCCTCGCGGGCCTTGCCCTCCTCCTCGGAGCCGCCCCCGCCCAGGGCCTCAAGATCCAGCCGATCCGGGTGATCTCCTATAAGTATCCCGGGACTTACGGAACCATCGGGTGCACCTTCGACAGGGGAGCGGGCCTTTTCCACGTGGCCTACTTCCCGACGGGGACCATCTACTCCTTCAACTTTTCCGGAAAGCTGGTTCGTTCCTTTTCCACCCGGGGGTTCCCCGTCCGGGCCTACAGTCCCAACGGGATCACCTGGTGTCCGGCCGACGGAAACCTCTATATCGTGGACAACAACGGGCCCGTGGTGGTCTCCTGCACCTCCACGGGCAAGTATGTCTCAGGCTGGAAATTCAGCTCCCCTTCTTCCAATCCCGTGGGGATCACGTGGAACTCCGACCGGGGCACCCTTTTTATCAGCTCCAACAACATTCTTTCCGAGTGGAAGAGGTCCGGGACCCGGGTTTCCGCGGGGACCCTCCACTACAGCCTGGGGATCATTTCGGGAGTCGCCTATGTCCCCCAGACGGGGAACTTTCTCCTGACCAGGTCGTCGGGAACCTCCATCTACGAAGTCGATCCTTCGGGCAAGCTGGTCTCCACGACCTCCCTTTCCGGCTACGGGATCAAGAACACCCAGGACATCAACTACGACCCGGAGAGCGGGATTCTTACGGTCGTCTGTAATACCACATTGACGCTCCACGTCTTTTCCTACAGGCCCGAAGGAATCGTCACCTACGGCGAGGTCTGCCCCGGTTCGGGCGGTTGGCTTCCCGCCCGAAGCTGGTCCGGGGCCTTGGCCACGGGAAAAACCGCTTCTCTCCGAATCTCCCAGGTGCTGGGCGGGACCACGGCGATCCATTTCCTTGGAACCAACCGAACCAAGTTCGGACCTGTGTCCCTCCCCTTCGACCTGGGACCATTCGGGGCCAAGGGATGTTTCCTGGAGACCGCACCCATCCTCTTCAACGGTTTCCTGACCACCGGGACCGGCCCGGGGCGGGGGGCGGCGATCTTCAAGCTCTCCGTGCCGGCCAACCCCGTCTACGTGGGGGCCACCCTCTACGACCAGTGGATGGTCCTGGACAAGGGGGCCAACGCCCTGGGCATGGTCTTTTCCTCGGGAGGCATCCTCTCCATCCAGAGGTAACCCGGATTCTTCCAGGGTCCTCCCCGACAAGGGACTTGTCCCCGGGTGATCTCCACCAGGGGCGCCGGGAGCCCGGTCCGGCCGGGCTCTCACCCCAGGGCCACGTCCAGGATCATCATGACGGTAAACCCACCCATGGCGCCGAGAGTGGCCAGGTCGCCGTTGCCCCCGGCCTGGGACTCGGGAATCAGCTCCTCGATGACCACAAAGATCATGGCCCCGGCGGCGAAGGCAAGGGCGTAGGGAAGGACGGGCCGGGCGATCAGCACGGCCGCAGCCCCGGCCACTCCCGCTATGGGCTCGACGATTCCCGAGAGTTGGCCGTACCAAAAGCTCTTCCAAAGGCCCAGGCCTTCCCTTCTTAGAGGCATGGAGACGGCCATCCCCTCGGGGAAGTTCTGGATCCCGATCCCAAGCGCCAGGGCCACGGCCCCGGCCAGGGAGGCCGAGGGGAGGCCCGAGGCCACCCCCCCGAAGGCCACGCCCACGGCCAGGCCTTCCGGGATGTTGTGGAGGGTGATGGCCAGAACCAAGAGGACGCTCCTCTCCCACTGGGTCTTGATCCCCTCTGCCTGGTCCATGGGGGCATTGAGGTGGAGGTGGGGGAGGAGCTTGTCCAGAATCCTTAGAAAGGCCCCGCCCAGGAGGAAACCCACGGCCGGAGGAAACCAGGACCCAATGGGGTGGTTCCCGGACATCTCGATGGAGGGAGCCAAAAGGGACCAGTAGCTTGCCGCGATCATCACCCCGGCGGCGAAGCCCAGCATGGAATCCAGGAGCTTGCGGCTGACGCTCCGGGTCAAGAAGACCGTGGCCGCTCCGGCGGCGGTGACGGCCCAGGTGAAGAGCGTGGCCAGGAGGGCCTGGAGAACGGGGGACAGACTCTGGAAGGTCTCCATAGATTTCGCCTATCGAACTCCTCCTCGGGCCTTTGCCCGGCCCTTACTTGGGAGAAAGGGACCGGCGGCGCAAGGGGAGACCTTCCGGGAGCCTCCAAAAGGCGGGGGCTACTTGGCCCCGATCTTTCCTTCCCCGCCGTTGGTGGTGGTGACGCCCAGGGAATTGGCCTTGGCGTCGGCCACGAAGGCCTGGTTGAAGAGGGAAAAACCCAGGAGAACCGAACTGGCCGGGACGGGGATCCTGGCCTGGGCCGACCCCTGGCCGATGGTCAGGACCCGGCCCAGGAAGGGGTCGGCCCAAAGCTTGCAGCCCTTGGCCCCAAGGGGCGAGAGGTCGAAGGGCAAAGAGATTCCTCCCACCCTGGTCCTGGTCTTGGAGAAACCGGTGAAGAGGATGGCCGCCCCGGTGGAGGGAAGATTGAAAAGGTCCACCTGGAAGCTCTCGCCGATCCAGGGAGGAGTCCCCGAAAGGGCCGGGACGCCGCCCGAGCCGGTGCAGCCCGTCCCGTAGGTCGTATAAGCCGCCGGGAAGAGAGGGCCGTAAGCCATGGACTGGTTGGTGGGGGGCTTCTTCTTTCCTCCTACGCCTCCTCCGAAAACGACCAGCTTCTTCAGTCCCGGAACGTAGAAGAGACCCGCGTAGGCCACTTTGGGGCCTCCCTTGGTAAGGCGCTTGATCCAATCGCTGCCGTCCCACTCCCAGGTCTCGTCCAGGACCTTGCCGCCCGAGATCCCTCCGTAGAAGACGATCCGGTTGCGGAGTTCATCGAATCCCACCAGGGGGGACCAGGTGGTGGGGGGGATGTGCTTGGGCTTGATCTGCTTCCAGTCGTTGACGATCCACATCCACATTTCCTGCTTGCCCCCCAGCATGTAGATGAGCCCGCTCCGGAAGTCCACCACCATCTTGTGGGCCTGCCGGGGGGCGGGCACGGTCTTGGGCTTGAGCTGGGTCCAGTTCTTCCCGTCCCAGGCCCAGGTGTCCCCGTAGGGGCCCTGCTTGTTCACGATCCGGTGCCAGTCGTGGCCCCCGAAAAGGATGACCCTCTTGGAGTGGATGTCGTAGGCCATGGCCGCCCAGTCCCGGCCCGGAGGCTGGACGGCTGGGTTCATCTTGATCCAGTTCTTTCCGTCGAACTCCCAGGTCTCCTTGGGGTAGCCCCCGCCGTTCCAGCCGGAGAAGAGGACGGCCCGCTTGCGGAGGACGTCGTAGGCCATGCTCGCCGCCTCGAGCCTGGGAGGGGAGGTCTGGGTCTTCACTAAGTTCCAGGTGGTCCCGTCGAAGAGCCAGGTGTCGTTTTCCAGGCCGTTCGTTGGGTTGAGCCCGCCGAAAAGGAGGGCTTTCCCCCCCGGCATAGGAGTGAAGGCGTAGTCCGAGCGGGGGGGCGGGATCCGGCTGGGATTGAGGGTGGTCCACTGGACCTGCGCGGCCAGGGAGCCGCCCAGGACGAGAGAGAGAAGAAGGGGGGAGAAAATTTTCATGGCAGGGCCCTCCGGAAAAAAAAATGGGGAAAAGAGACACGGGGAAAACTGGGATTCTACCCTGGAAAGGACTTCCCCATAAGGAGGGTGAATGTGGTGCCGAAGGGGGGATTCGAACCCCCACCTCCTGAACGGAGACTAGACCCTGAATCTAGCGCGTCTGCCAGTTCCGCCACTTCGGCACTCGAAAG
>CAYQBW010000370.1:0-3917 GCA_964415725.1 uncultured Planctomycetia bacterium | reverse complement strand
CCTTCGGGGCGGCCCCGCCCGCCAGGGCCGCCCCGAAGGAGCCTCCAGCCGCGGTTCCCGTGAAAGTCCGAAGGAAGGAGCCGTCCTTTCCGGAAACCACCCGGACCAGGCCCGTCCCCCCGGCGCCCGGTGCTCCCGCGGCGAAATCCGGATACCCGTCGCCGTTCACGTCGCCGAGCCCCAGGACGGCGGCGCCCAACCGGTCGCCCGCTTTTTGTCCCTTGAGATCGAGGAGGATGGATTTCCCGTCTTTGCCGGAGACCACCAGGACCCGGCCGGAGTCGGTCCCGTTGGCGGTGTCACCGGGGGCGCCGACGAGCAGGTCCGCCCGGCCGTCCTTGTTGGCGTCGCCGGCCCGGCCCACCACGAGGGGGCCCGCCTTGGAGAGATGGAAGGCGAAGATCGCCCTCCCCGAGGCGCCGGACCAGGCGCGGGCCACGCCGGTCCCGCCGGCGGCGAAGTCGTCGAACCCGTCGCCGTCCACGTCCCCCACGCCGCAAACGGACCCCCCCAGGCCGGCGCCGCTGCCGGACCCCTCGAGCGTATAAAAGAGAGTGTGTCCCGCGTCCACGCGGACATCCACCTGCCAGTCCCTGGTGTGGACGAGCATTTTCGCCGGGTCCTTGCGGACCATGATTGTCTTGTCTTCCACCTTCAGCGTGAGCTTGTGCCGCCCGAAGGGGAGGGCCCCCTTCTTGAGGACGAAGCTGGTTCCCCCCGCCTGGGCGGGCTTGCCGTCCAGGAACCACGTGACTTTTCCTCCCCCGGGGACCAGGTCCTTGAAGGAGACCGTCACCGGGTAGGACGAGGTGAGGGTGATCCTCGGCGAGGCCGGATCGGGGTCCTCGATGGGGTTGGTCCTGGCGTAGCACTGCTTGAGGAGCTGCTCCACGCAGATCTCGCAGAGAGGCCGGTAGAGGGACCGCATGAGGCAGGTGGACTTGGGCCTCCAGATCCCCTTGTTGTGATACATGGCCCCTTCGAAGAGGCCCACGCCGTTGAATCCGAGCCATAGGGGCCACTTGGTCTTTCCCGTCTTGTCGGCCGTCACGTTGGCCTGGCGGGGCTCCGGGCCCGTGTAGGTGCCGGAACCGCCGTATTCGTCGGCAAGCAGCCCGAAGGAGTGGCCCAGCTCGTGGGTCTGGACCTCCTTGGCGGCGGAACCGTTGTAGGAGACCGAGAAGGTCCCCCCGCAACCGCCGTAGCGGGAATCGTTGACGAAGACCACCACCCGTCCTTCCATGTCCGGCGCAAGGGCGGCGTCGGAAAGGGCCAGGGCGCGCTTGGTGATGTAGAGACAGCGGGGGGTTCCTCCGAAGTTGTACGTGGCGCCGTAGGCGTTGTTCCGGTAGATCGGCGGGTTCCTGTCGGGGTGGCTGGCGCCGGACTCCTTGGAAGCGCGGAAGACGGTGTGCACGTTGAAGAACTTCTTGTAGCTCTTGTAGGGTTCCCGGGAGAAGAGGTTCTGGATCCACCCGTTCACGTCCTTGTAGAAGCGGGAGATCTCCACGTTCCTGTACCCGTCGCCCAGGATGACCATGTCGTAGCGGTTCTTCACCGGGCCGTTGGAGACGAGGGTCTTCACGACGGGGCCGGTCATGGGAAGGACCGCCTGGGTCACACGCCGCACCTCGGCCGCCGTGGCCCGGCCCAGGACCTCCCAGGTTCCCTCCCTGAGATAGAGAATCCGAAGCCCTCCGAGACGCTTACCCAGGTCCGGAATCTTGACGGTGACATCCACTCTCCCCGGCCGGATCTCGTCCATGCCCTGGACCAGGTCCTTTCCCTTCAAGGCATCCCGCCTCATGTTGAACACCGAGAGATCCAAAGGCACCCGGGCCGCAAGTTTTCCGGACCGGTCCAGGACCTCCACCCACCCCGAGGGGGAATCCTCCAGGCGGGGAAGCTGGAAAGAAAAGTCCTTCTTCCAGGCCTGGGCGACGCGGATCCCGCCGGCGTCCCCCTCCAGGCGCAGGAGGAGGGTGCCCCGCCCTGCCTGGGCGGGAAGGAGAGGGGCGGAAAAGGAGAAGAAGAAGCCCCCGGGGAGGCACGCCAGGAGGAAGGCTTTTTTCATGGCTCGGATGGCTTGGTTCCAAGGATTGAAGTTTTCAAAGGGCTCTATTCTAACCCGGGCCCCCACCCCCGGAAGGGGGGGAACAAAAAAAAGGGAGAGCGGCGCGAGGCACCGCTCCCCCTTTCGAGGGCCAGTAAACCAAGTTTTTTTCTCGCGCGCCTGAAAGGACAAGCCCCAAGGCCCGGGGAATCAAGCCCTTGGGATTCCGTCCTCCTGGCCCGTGGCCTTGCCCCTGCAGGGGATGCAGACCTTCTTGTCCCCGAGAAGCCGCCCGTAGGGCTCCACCACCATCTCGCCGCACATTTCGCAGACGAATCCTTCGAAGGAGTGGGGCGGTTCCTCCCAGGCATAGTCGAAAATCTCCCCGACCGTAAGAATCTGTTCCTCCGGGGCGTTCATGACACGCTCCACCATGGGCGCCACCACATCGTCGGGAACTTCCGAGGCCGGGATTCCTTTCTGCCTGTATTCTGTGAAGAAGGGACTCTGCTTGTTGGCGAGCATGGCCTCGGCCTTGGGGCAGACCCGGACGGCCCTGCCGGACTTCTTCTCCACAAGGGTGAGGCCCCACTTGCCGTAGTGAAGCTTCCGGATGTTTCCCTTTCCGAAAGTGCAGCCCGTGACCATCTGGATCCCGTCGCCGAAACAGGTGGCGCAGTGGTGTTCCCCGATCTCCACCAAGGCGATGAGTTGGCCGTCCTTGGCCCGCTCGACCCCCAGCTTGTTCATGGCCGCCGCCCCCACCCGAAGCCCCAAGGGCATGGCGGGACACTTGTGGCCGTGGAGGATCATCCCGGGTTCGTAAAACTTCTTGGGATCGATCATGACCTTTCCTCCTCGATGAGAGCCTTGGTTACCTTACCCCGGCCCGGCGGGGCCGAGTCACCCCTTGGTCACTTTGCCAAGGGTCGAAGTAAGAACAAGGCACCCTAGACCCTAATTTCACTCTTTTCAAGGCCCGGAGGCCGGTCTTCCCGGGATGGAGCCTGGGCCCTGGATTCCTATTTCCTGGAAGCGGCCCGGACGAGGGCGGTGAAGATCTTCTTCCGGACGGGATCCTTCATCTGCTCGGGGTGGAACTGGACGAAGAGGCCGAAGCCTCCTTTCACGCGTTGCAGGGCCTCCACCACCCCGTCGGCGCTCCGGGCGATGACCTTCAGGTTCCGGCCCACTTTTTCCACGGCCTGGTGGTGGTGGGAGTAGACGGTCACCACCCTCTTTCCCAGGATTTTCGCCAGAAGCGAACCCGCCTCGATCCGGATCTCGTGCCGGGCCGGGCCGCCCTTGGGACTTCTGTGGAGCACCTTGGTTCCCACCTCCTTGGGGATGTCCTGGATCAAGGTCCCGCCGGAGACCACGTTGGTGAATTGCGCGCCCAGGCAGATCCCGAGGATCGGCTTCCCACTCTTCAGCCAGAGCGGAATCAAGGCGCTCTCGAAGCGATACCGCTCGGGAGGCATGACCCGGACCGTAGGATCGGGCTTCTCCCCGTAGGCGGAAGGAGGGATGTCGGCCCCGCCCACCAGCACGAGCCCGTCCAGGACCTCAACGTAACGGGCCAGGCAGGCCTTGTCCGCCACGGTGGGAAGCACCACGGGCGCGCCTCCCGCCTCCACCACGGCCTGAATGTAATGAAAATTCACCTTGGTGTAGGCCTGGCGGGAGCCCTTCCTGGGAGGCTGGAAGACGCTGGTGATCCCAATGAGCGGTCTCGCGGGCGGGGCGGCCTTCTCCCTCGGGGGAGCCGGGACCAGGAAGAGAGGCAGGAAGAGAGCCAAGGAGAGGATGTTTCGCTTCATGCCCCCATGATTCCAGGATCGGCCCCCGCCCGCCACCCCAAGCC
>CAYQBW010000369.1:0-3918 GCA_964415725.1 uncultured Planctomycetia bacterium | reverse complement strand
GCTCCAGGGGGTCCGGGGGCTGGACGTCGTAGTGGGCGTAGAGGAGGAAAGTCTTCTGGTTTTCCGGGTGGACGTAACGGGCCGCCACGATCGGGTGGCCCGGGGTCCGCTCCAGGCGGGCCGGGATCCCCGCCTCTTCCAGGAGTTCCGCCGTCCGGGTCGCGCAGCGGACCATGTCCTCCCGGCGGGCCGGGTCCGCCGAGACCGAGGGGATCCGGAGGAGTTCGAGAAGGTCCGAGACGAAGGCTTCCCTGTTTTTCTCGATGAAGGCGGCGACGTTTTCCATGGCTTCCTTTCGGGCTGGGAATGGGTCCGGGGGACCTGTGATGTTACCTCCCCTCCTCCAGCAGGGAATCCAACATCCGCGCCGTTCGGGCCAGGTCGAAGGCCCGGGCCCGGGCGGCCATGGCCAGCTCGGCCTCCAGGGCCAGGGCGGGACGCTTCGCCAGGAGGCGGAGCCTTCGGGCCAGCCCTTCCGGGTCCCGGAAAAGGCAGAGGCTCTTCCACTTCTCCCCGGGCTCTCCCGAAGGCCCGGGAGGGAGGAGAAAGGGGTAGTTCTGGCGGTCCGGAAGGAGGGGAAGCAGGCCCGCCGCCATGCCTTCCGCCACGCTGATCCCGAAGAAGTCGTGCCGGGAGGTGGAGATCAGGACGTGGCAGGAGGCCAGGAGCCTGGGGTAGGCCTCCCTTGGGGCGTAGCCCCTGTGGACCACCCTCTCCCCCAGGGCGCGGACCAGGGCGTCCGATTCCGGGTCCAAGGCTTCCGATCCCGCCCCGGCCAGGACGACCCGGAAGGGAAGGCCCTCCCGGGCCAGGCCGAGAAGGACCTCCAGGAAGAGGCGGGGCTCCTTGTCCGCTTCCCACCGGTGGTTCCAGAGGATTCTCAGGGGACCCTTCCCGGGGCGGGCCCTCTCCCGGGCCTCCCGGAAGAGGGCCGTCTCCACCCCGGGAGGAACGACGCGGCTCTTCTTTTCGATCTCCCCGGCGAGAGAGAGGGGCCGGTGGTCGGGAAAGGAGCGGAGGAAGGCGGGAAGGGCCCCCAGGAAATCCTGCTTGTGGAAATGGGAGTTGAAGACGCACAGGCGGGCGGCCCGGCAGGACTGGACCTGGAGCCAGGCGTAATGGAGGTCCCGCGCCTCCCCGGGCGGGAGGGGATAGGTGAGCTGGTTTTCGTGGAAGTAGAGGTGGATGGGGACCTCCGCCCAGGCGGGAGGGAGGAGCCCCCGCAGGGCGGCGGCGTCGGTCATGGCCGAGACCAGGAGGGCGGAAGGAGGAGAAGATTCCCTGGAGAGGATTTCGGCGAAGTGCAGGGCCGAGTGGTGGAACCGCCACTTCCAGTGGATTCCTTCCAGGGTGACAAGGCGCACCCGGAGGCGGCTGCGGCGGGAGTAGCCCCGGGCCCAGGCGGCGTGGGAGCCCTTGAAGAAAGGCTCCAGGAGGATCACCTCCGCCGGCGGAGAGGGCACGGCGCCCGCGCCTTCAAAATACTTGGGCCTGGAAGGTTTCGAAGGTGCATCCCTCCTTCCATGCGTCCGCCGGGAGGCCGGCCTTGCGGGCCAGGAAGGAGAGCATGGTGTCCCGGTCCCAGCCCTGCTCCGGGGCGACCTGGGGAAGGAATACGGCCCGATGGAAACCCTTGGTCAGGACCACCCCGTCCCTCCCCACGACGATGTCCTCGGGCCCGGAGACCTTCTTCAGGGGGGTCAGGACGGAGATCTCCAGGGAGAGGTCCGGGAGTTCGTCGGGCCGGACGGGCTCGAAGCGGGGGTCGTGGGCGGCGGCGTCGATGGCCCGTTCCACCAGGTCCTTCCAGAGGGGCCTGGAGGGGTAGATGCTCCCGATGCAGCCCCTGAGCCGGCCTCCCTTTTTCAGGGTTACGAAGCAGGCCAGGGTCTTCAGGAGGGCCCCCTTGGGCTCCAGGCCCGCTTTGTAGGGGTCCAGGCGCCTGCCCTCCTTGACCCAGAGTTCCACGGCCTTCCAGGCGATCTTCCGGGCCAGGGCCTTTTCTTCCTCGTTCAAGGGTCCTTGGCTGTAGTCGGGCATGGTCTTCTCCTTTTTCCAGCCCTCTCCCAGGAAGGCCAGGGCCTGGTAGGAGACGGAGCTGGTCCAGTCTCCCGTGATCCGTCCCGAGGTTTCGTAGTGGAGCCTCACGGCCCTGGTCCCGGGGGGCAGGGCGGCCAGGAGGACGGCGATGGGATACCTGCCGCAGATGGTATCCCCTGTCTTCCGGTAGAAGGCAAGAAACTTCGCAGGATCCAGGGTGCGGATCGCTTCCCAGGCTTTCCGGTCCAGGCGGGCCAGGTTTTCTTCCACGTGGTCGTGGAAGGGCGGGTTCCCCCAGTAGCCGTAATTGGCGCCCCAGTGGGTGAAGTCCGAGGAAATCACCACCGCGTCTTTGGGCCCCAGTTCCTCTCTCAGGATCTTTCCGGTGCGCCGGGCCTCCTCCAGGGTCAGGTCCCCCACCACCCCGGGAACGATCGTGACCCCCGGAAGGACCTTGGCGAGGAAGATGGTCTCCATCTCCAGGGAGTGTTCGCCGTCGTGGACGGCCTCGTCGAGAAAGAAGAGGGAGCCCTTTCCCAGGCGGAGGAGGCGGGCGCACTCTTTCCTGTCCACCGGCAGGTTTCCAAGAGGGGTGGCGAAGGCGTCCACTTGGGGAAGAGCGATTCCCCGGATGGGCGCCCGGTGGCTCGGCCCCAGGAGGAAGACCCTCTCGGGGTGGGCCCGGGCCAGGGCGGCGAAGGACCAGGCCGCCGTGCTTCCCGAGAAGGGAAGCCCCGCGTGGGGGGCGATCACGGCCAGGACCCGCCCTTCCAGGGAAGGAAGCTTCACCTTGTCCAGGAGGGCCTGAAGGGCGGCGTCCAGCTTTTTCGGGTCCCCGGGATACCATGTGCCGGCGAAGACGGGCCGGCGCACCCGGACCGGTTTCTTCCGGGCCGGCCCTCCGGCGCGGGCCTTCTCCCGGGGGGGGGACTTGGGTTTCTCCCCGGGTCCCTGCCCGCAGGAGCAGGCAATCCCGAGAAGGAGGAGGAAGAAGAGAGGAAGGTCACGGCTCTTCATGGCTCTACCCCGCGAAGTCGTGAGGGGTCCAGAGATCCTCTTCCCGGAAGGGCTTCTCCGGGATCCGGGGAGGCCCCTTCCGGCGGGAGGAGGGGTTTCTTCGGGTTTTCCAGGGGGCTCGGAAGAGAACCCAGAGGGCCGCCGGGGCCGGCAGGAAGAGGCGCCAGAAATCCCGCCTTCGCAGAGGGGAGAAGTTCTTCATTTCCACCTCCCTGGGATCGGGGTCCCGCACCGGGAACACACCCCTTTTTGCAGGTCCAGGGCCCGGATCTCCACATGATACCCGATTCGGCGGATCAAGAGGGCACCGCACTTGGGGCAGATGGTGTCCGAGCCGGCCGTGCCGCGCAGGTTGCCGATGTACACGTAGTGGAGGCCTTCCTCCAGGGCGATCTTCCGGGCCCGGATCAGGGTGGCCGCGGGGGTGGGAGGAAGGTTCCGGAGCCTGTGGCGGGGGAAGAAGGCGGAGAAATGGAGGGGGGTGTCGGCCCCCAGGTTCGCCTTGTGCCACCGGCAAAGGGCCCGGATCATCCTGGGGGAGTCGTTGAGGGAGGGGATCACCAGGTTGGTGACCTCCAGCCAGACGTCCATCTCCTTGGCAAGCACCAGGTTGTCCAGGACGGGCTTGAGGGTGCCGGAGCAGATTTTCCGGTAGAAGGCGTCGTCGTAGGCCTTGAGGTCGATGTTGGCGGCGTCGGTCCAGGCGAAGAGTTCGCGGGCCGGGTCCCTGTTGGCGTAACCCGCCGTGACGAGCACGGTCTTCACACCCGCCTTTCGCGCGGCCTTGAAGAGATCCAGGGTGTATTCGTACCAGGCCAGGGGCTCGGTGTAGGTGGCGGCCACCGAGGGGATGTCGTAGCG
>CAYQBW010000368.1:0-3924 GCA_964415725.1 uncultured Planctomycetia bacterium | reverse complement strand
GGGATGTTCCAGGCTCTCCGTCCTGCCCAGTTCCCCCGCCAGGGCCTTTCCGAGGAAGCGGGAGCCCTGTGCGGTCCGCCGGAATTCGTCCCGGATGGTTCCGCCCAGGAAAGCCTCTCCCCGGCGGATCCCGCGGAAGGGAACGACCTGGAGGAAAGAAGCCGTTTCGGCGGGAAGGGTTTCCGCCCGGCGGAATTCCCCTCCCAGGGCGCCCCCGAGTCCGGCCAGGGAGGCGTCCAGTTTCTCCAGCCTTCTCCCCAGGCCGTAGGGGGCGGACCGGCAGGAGGGAAGGCCCCAGAGGGCGGAGAGGGCCAGGATCGCCGGGAAGGAGGGGAAGAACACCCGCCGGAGGGTAAACACCCTTCCGGCCCTTCTCTTTCCCTGGGGCGAAACCGTTCCCATGGAAGGTTACTCCAGCTTGGGGATCACCAGGTCCGGCCCAGGAGAGGCCGGCGCCTCCACGATCCGGCCGTCCTCCAAGTATACCTGCCGCGAGGCCCGGGCGGCCACCCTCTCGTCGTGGGTGACGATCACGAAAGCTACACCTTCCTCCCGGTGGAATTCCTCCAGGAGTTCCATGATCTCCCGGGCCGTCTCCCTGTCCAGGTTGCCCGTGGGCTCGTCGCAGAAGACCACCGGCGGAGAGGAGAAGAGCGCCCGCGCCAGGGCCACCCTCTGCCTTTCGCCGCCCGAGAGCTTGTTGGGCCTCTTGTGGGCCTGGTCGCCGATTCCCATCCGCTCGAGAAGTTCCATGGCCTTCCGGCGCATCTTCCCGCGTTCCGCCATCCAGCGGGGGAGGGAGGAGGTCATCATCCCCGAGAGCAGGACGTTCTGGAGGGCGGTGAGCTCGGGAACCAGGTGGTAGAACTGGAAGACGAAGCCGATTTCCTTGTTCCGGATTCGGGCCTTCTCCCGGGGGGGCAGGTCGTCCACCCTCCTCGCCCCGTACCAGATCTCCCCGCTGTCCGGCTTGTCCAGGAGGCCCAGGATGTGAAGAAGGGTGGACTTTCCCGAACCGGACGGGCCGAGCAGGGAGACCATCTCGCCGGGGGCCACCCGGAAATCCGCTCCCTTGAGGACGTGTTGGACCTTGCCTCCCGTGCGGAAGGAGCGGCGGATGTCGCGGCAACGAAGGAGATCACTCATAGCGCAAGGCCTTCACCGGTTCGAACCTGGACGCCCGGAAGGCGGGGATCAGGGAGAAGAGGAGGGAGAGAACGATGGCCCCGGCCACCACCTGGAGGACCCAGGCCAGGTCCAATTCGGTGGGAATCCTGGAGAGGTTGTAGATCTGCGGGGGGAAGAGCTGGACGTGGAAGGTCCTTCCCAGGAATTCGTTGAAGTCGTTGAGGTAGAGGCAGGAGATCCAGCCCGCCAGGCTGCCCAGGAGCGATCCCAGGAAGCTGATGACGAATCCGCAAAAGAGGAAGATGTAGAGGATGCCCGTCCGGGTGGCGCCGAGGGCCGTGAGGATTCCGATGTCCCGGGTCTTTTCGGTGACCATCATGGAGAGGGTGGCGAAGATCAGGAAGCCCGCAACCACCAGCGAGATCATGAGAAGGAGCTTCATCAGGGCCCGTTCGTGGTCCACGGCCTTGAGGTAGAGGCTCTTCCTTTGTTCCCAGGTCTGGAGGCTCCAGGGCGTGGCGGCCAGGATGGGACGGAGTCTCCTCTTCAGGTCCGGGAGCACGGCATAGGAGAGGGAGGGGTCGTCCAGCTTGATGGCCACTTCGTTGAAGACCGGCCGGTAGCCTTCGTCGAGGGGATCGAAGCCGATCATGGACCGGGCCGTGTCGATGTGCACGTAGACGGTGCTCTTGTTGTGTTCGAAGAACTTGGAGTGGTAGAAGCCCGAGATGTCCAGGTCCCTCTTGATCACCATGGCGTCCAGGGGGCGGTCCCTGGGTTCCAGGGGGTTCTTGGTGTCGGGGAAGAGGTTGACCGTGGCCAGGCCGATCCTCTCTCCCTTGTGGAAAAGTCCTGCGTTGAGGGTGGAGAGGATGATCCCCGGCTGGGGTTTTCCGAAACCCTCCCCCGGCGGGGGGGTCACCCGGAAGGGATGGTCGGGATCGTCCACCCTGTCGGCGGGGGCCACCTCCTTGTCGAGGAGGAATTTCCGGAAGTCCGTGACGCTCTCTTCCTTCTTGGGGTCCACCCCCATGAGGACCACGAAACTGCGGGAGGCGAACTTGGAGGAGGAGAAGATGTTCCTGGAGATGGCCCCGCCGGTGACGTCGGCCTGGATGTCGCCGAGAAGCAGGGAGGGAAGGACGATCCGGGGGGCGCATCCCATGACGTGGGGGTTCTCCCGGAGGGCCCTTTCCACCTTCGGGAAGGGGATGTCCGGGGTTACGCCGTAAAGAATGAGATCCGAAGAGGTCCCCCGGATGTGGGTGCGGATCTCCCGGATGAACCCGGTGAAGATGGCCACCACGGTGATCAGGAACCAGACCCCCACGGCGACCCCGCCCACGCCCAGGATGTTGATGGGCCGGGAAAAGAGGTAGCGGAAACCGAGAAAATACTTGTACATTCAGGGCCTTCCGCCTCAACCCCCGGAGGGCCGGCCTTCCTCTTCGCCTTCCCCGCCGGCCGGGAGCCTCCTCAAGAGGGGAAAGAGGATCACGTCCCGGATGGAAGGGGAATCGGTGAGGACCATGAGCAACCTGTCCATGCCCACGCCCAGGCCTCCCGCCGGGGGCATGCCGTAACGCAGGGCCACCAGGTAGTCCGTGTCCACCTCCTTGGGCGCCTCGGCGTCCCTGTCGTGGGTGGCCACCTGTTCCTGGAAGCGCCTTTCCTGGTCCAGGGGGTCGTTGAGTTCGGTGAAGGCGTTGGCCATCTCCATGCCCCGCACGAAGAGCTCGAAACGCTCCACCAGCCTGGGATCCCTGGGGCTGGTCTTGGCCAGCGGGGAGAGTTCCTTGGGGTAGTCCATGACGAAGACCGGCCCCGAGAGGCGGGGCTCCACGGTCTCCTCGAAGATGTCCCCCGCCAGGTGGACCGGCCCCAGGCCCTTGTCCTCGATCCCCAGTTCGGCGGCGCGGGCCTTCACTTTTTCGGCGTCGAAGAAATCGAAGCCGTTGGCTTCACGGAAGAGATCCATGTAGGTTCTGCGCTCGAAGGGGGCCTGGAAGGAGATCTCTTCTCCCTGGTAGGTGAACGTCGTCTTCCCGTGGACCGCCTCGGCCAGGGCGTGGAAGAGTTCCTCCACCATCTCCATGACCTGCAGGTAGTCCCCGTAGGCCTGGTAGGTCTCGAGGATGGTGAACTCCGGGTTGTGGCGGGTGCTGATCCCCTCGTTGCGGAAGACTCTCCCCAGCTCGTAGACCCGCTCCAGGCCTCCCACAAGCAGGCGCTTGAGGTAGAGTTCCGGGGCGATCCGCAGGTAGAGGTCCATGTCCAGGGTGTTGTGGTGGGTGATGAAGGGCCGGGCCGCCGCGCCCCCCGCCACGGGATGGAGCAAGGGGGTTTCCACCTCCAGGAAGCCCCTTTCGTCCAGGAACCGGCGGGTGACCTGGAGCACCTTGGAGCGCACCAGGAAGACCCGGCGCACTTCGGGGTTGGCGAAGAGATCCACGTAACGCCTGCGGTAGCGGATCTCCACGTCCTTGAGGCCGTGCCACTTTTCCGGCGGCGGAAGGAGGGCCTTGGAGAGGAGGGTCACTTCCTCGGCCCAGATGGAAGGCTCCCCTTTCTTGGTGCGGCCCACTTCGCCCCGGACGGCCACGATGTCGCCTGGTTCCACGAGTTTCCTCTTGGGCCACCACTCCCCCAGGCGCTCCCTGCTGAAGACCACCTGGATCTTCCCCGAGAGGTCGTGGATATGGGCGAAACGGAGCTTGCCGAAATCCCGGATCGTCCCGAGCCTGCCCGCCACCACGGCCCGGGTGCCCTCCCTCTCGTCGATCTTCTCCACCAGGG
>CAYQBW010000367.1:0-3931 GCA_964415725.1 uncultured Planctomycetia bacterium | reverse complement strand
AGATCACCCGCCCGGCCATGTCCGCCATGTAGATCCTTCCCCCGGCGGCGATCATGCCGTCCCAGACCGGAGGGGACTCCAGGCGATACTGGGCGAGCCCCTTCCCATCGGCGGCGGAGACGGCGATGAGGATGCCCCCCTTCTTTCCCTCCCAGGCGTCCCGCTGGGCGGCCAGGAGGGCCTTCGTCTCGGGGGAATCGAGGGTGTCGAAGGCTTTTTCTTCGTCCACCAGCGAGGGCGGGCCCGCCGCGAAGAGGGTCTTCCCGGCGAGCGCCATGGCCCGGACATGGAGAGGAACGCTCCCGGACCAGTCGAACTTGACCACGAAGGGAAGCCCCCTGTTTCCGCCGCCGGGGAAACGAAGCCCCTTCCCCCACTTTCCCATGACGGGCACCACCCCCCGGAGCCTGCCGTCGTTTCCCTTTCCCGAGAGGTCGGCGGCCTTCCCCCGGTCGAAATCGTACCAAAGGACGAGGGCCTCGTCCTTGGAAGGAGGCGCTCCCGGGTTCTCGGCGTGGGATCGAATCTCCTCGGGTGTGAGCGCCCTGTGGTAGATCCGGACCTGGTCGATTACGCCCTTGAAGGCGAAGGGGGAACGCCAGGCCCCGACGGTCCCTCTCAGGTCCGCGCCGATCTCCATGGGCTGGATGGGTTCGGCCGGGATGGGACCGGGCGCCTTGGCCCGCCCGGCAAGCTTTCCGTTTACGAAAATCCGGAGACCGCCCTCCTTCGTCAGCACCCCCGCCAGGTGGACCCAGCGCCCCGTAACCAGCTTCCCGGCCCCTACGGAGTAGATCTTTCCCGCCTCCCGCACCACGAACCTGGGCCTTCCCCTCCGGAGGACCAGGGCGTACCCGTTGAGCCCGGCCCCCCTGGCCAGGATCGCGCCGTTTCCCGCCCGGGCCCGGATCCTGGCCTCCACGGTGAGGGCCTTCCCGGCCGGGTTCAGGCTCCTGGTCTTCGGGACCAGGACCGCCGCCGCCCCGCGCCTTCCCGAAGGGACCGGCGCCTCCGGGATCTCCTTCTTCGCGGCGAAGAGGTGGTAGTTCAAGGGGGTGGTCCACTGGAAGTACCGGGGCATCCGCCCGTATCCGTAGACCCGCTTTTCATCGCAGACGAGGATCCTTCCCGCCGGGGCGTACCTCCCCGCCCTCCAGTAATACCCGGCCCCCGAGGACCACCGGCTCCCGAAGACCCAGTAGCCCCTGTGGAACCAGGTCCCGTCCAGGAAACCCGTGGGGCAGAAGAGATGGACATGGCCCTTGCCCTGCTCGGCCACCCACCGGGCCGGGTCGGGAGGAGTCCCGGGCAGAGGGAGCCTCGTCCCGTCCAGGTGGAACGCCTGGGTCCGCATGAACACGAACTTCCCGTCGCTGGAGAGCACGTCGGGAAGGGCCACGGGCATATTGAGAATCCGGATGTTCACCTGCAGGTTCCTGCCCGTTCGGGGATCAACGTCGTCGATCACCGTCTCGGAAAGGACCTTCCCCGTGACGGCGTCCAGCCGATAGAGACGGAGGCCCCCGTCCAAAAAAGCGGACCGGCCCGCTACGCAATAGACCGTGTCCCCGAGAACGAGGGGGCTCCCGTGGAGGGGCCAGACGGACTCCACCTGGTCGAAGGAGACCATGCGCCTCTCTTCCGGGGCGGCCCGGAAGACCCAGGAGAGCCTGCCGTCCGAGGCCCGGAGGCAATAGAACTTCCCGTCGGCGCAGCCGAAGAGAAGGAGCCCCTTGTGGACCGCGGGGGGGGTATCGATCCGCCCCCCGGCAGTGAATCGCCAGACCTCTTTTCCGCCCGAAGCGTCCAGGGCGTGGAGGGTGTGGTCTTCCTTGGTGGCGATATAGACCCTCCCTTCCGCCAGGACCAGGCTCGTAAGTTTTCCCCCGAGCCGGGTCTCCCAGGCCTTCCGGAGCTTCGCCGGGACGGAGACGGGCGTAGACCCGCTCCTCTCCGGGTCGTGCCTGTATGTGGGCCAGTCGGAAGCCCGCGCCTTCGATTTCTCATCCACGTATCCGTAAGCCGGCCCGCGGGCCAGTCTCGCATCCGCCGGGCCGGGCTCTTCCTCTTCTGCGGACCCTTTTCCCCCGGGCGCCAGGGCGCAAAACCCGTTGAGCTTGGCCTGGGAATAACAGGAACAGTCGTGGGGCGGGGCGTAGAGCATGCCGTTGCAGGGCATGACCCCGTAGATGCACCCGCCCCGCACCCAGTGGTGGATCTCCCAGTGCTTCTTCCGGAAATCGACGAACTCCACCCCCGTCCGGGAGGTAAGCAGGTACCGTTCCGTGGCCTTGGAGCGGTAACACCTGTGGTGGAACCAGTAGGTCTTCACGTCGGGAAGGAAGGAGACCTTCACCTCCCCGGTCAGGGGATCCCTTCCGGTGAAGAGGCCCGAGTCCCGCCCGAATGCAATGGCCCCGGACCATGCGAGGCCGCCGGCGACCATGAGGTCCTCCTGGGAGTTGTGGCCCGACCTGGGATGCGGGCCCTCCCAGAGGATCTTCCCCGTCTTCGCCGAGAGGCCCCACATCTTCCGGTCGCCGCCGGTGAAGAGGACCACGTCCTTGTAGAGGACCAGGTTGGGCCCGAAATTGACCGGGATCGAGGGGCGAAGGCTCACGGGTTCCGAGCGCCAGACCACCTCGCCCGTGGCCCGCTCCAGGCGGACGATCCTTTCTCCGTCGTGGAAGAAGACCCCCAGGGGGCCGGCGGCAAGCGACAAGGGAACCACACGCTCCCTCTTGCGCCAGAGCGTCTTCCCCGTATCCGGGTCCAGGGCCGCCACCCATCTCTTCTTTCCGTCCCAGGGGAATTCCTTGGCCACCCGGGCCTTTGCCTGGCCCACGTTCCGGAAGCGTGGGGTGAAAGCCGGCCGTTCATGGTCCCGGTCGTTGATGAGCGCGTAGAGGACCCCTTTATAGAGGAGGATCTCCTCGGTCGCCTTCGTTCCCTCGTAGGTCCGGATCGTCTTCCCCGTGGCCGCGTCCAGGCAGGAGAGGGGGGCGTCCAGGCCCAGGGTGACGTAGACCCGGTCGCCCGAGGCCACGAGCCTCCTGGCGGGCTGGATGGGACCGCTCTTGAAGGGCCAGAGGTGGGGCCACCACTCCGGGATGGGGCGCTTCCACAGGAGAACCCCGCTGAAGGCGTCCCGGGCGACGAGAAACCAGCTCGAGGGAAGCTCGATGGAGGCCCGGGGCCCCTCGTCCAGGATGTAGAAGATCCGCCCCCCGCTGGAGACCAGCGCGCTCATGCTGGCCATCCGGTCGTGGTGCCTGGACCAGAGCGGGGCGGCCTTCCACTGGAACCGCCGGGGGGGCCCGACCCTCTCATCGCGGGAGACGGGGTTTCCCGTGGAGTCGTGGAGGTAGTGGGTCCACTCGTCGATTTCTGGGGGTATGGGTTTGACCGTCTTCTTCCACCCCTTCTCCGTCTTCTCCAGGATCACCCCGCCCGGCGCCGTCACCCGGAGGGCCTCTTTGCGGGAGACCAGGTCCGGATCCTCCAGGACCAGGAGGCGGACCAGGTTTTCCACGTAAGGAAGGGCCCGGCCCTCCCACGGCTCAATGGTGGCCTTCCCGTAGAGGCCCAGCCCCTGGATGCAGGCCCGGGCCTTCACCACCTTCTCCTCGTCCCTTGCGAGCCCCTGGACCAGGAAAGGGCCTCTTCCCGCCAGGTCCGCCTCGAGCTTCCCGTCCGTGGCGCCCGCGTGGACCACCAGGCCTCCCTTCACCCCGGAGGCCCGAAGGAGGGTCTTCCCGGGAGAGTCCTGTGCGGGGAGTAGAAAAGGGAAAGACGCCAGGAAAAGAACCGCAGGGAGGAGGAAGAAGGATTTGGCCGTCCTGCGCATGGCATTCTCCTCGAGGGATCCGGGGCCCGATCGCCTTCCAGGGGGACCCCCATCCTACCGCCGGGGACCTCTCCAGGGCAGGAA
>CAYQBW010000366.1:0-3934 GCA_964415725.1 uncultured Planctomycetia bacterium | reverse complement strand
GGAATGAAGGAACCAACAGCCACGTCCATATCCCCATCACCGTCCAGGTCGGCACAGCAAAGGGCCCTGGGCGCGCGTTCCACGGGGACGACGGAATGCACGGAGAAACGGCCCTTTCCGTCATTCAAAAGGAATGAGATGTACCCGCCATGGCCATGAGATTTCCCGGACCCGATGACCAGGTCCTGGTCTCCGTCCCCATCGAGGTCGACATTTCCGGCGCAGGAAACACACCCCTCGATATCGGGGATCCGAAGGGGGGATTCTCCCAAGAGTTCTCCGTTCCCGGAATTCAGAAAAATCAGACCACCCGGTTTGCTTCCCTTGTTTTTCAAGGAAAAGGACCTCCAAAGTGGTCGGTCCGCCCCGTTCAAGACCGCCACGTCCCTCCTTCCGTCCCCGTTGCAATCGAAAACCTCGAGCCCTGAACTGGGGACGGAAAAGGCAAAGGAAGCACCCGATGAATCCCCAAAAGCCGGCCGATCCTTTTCACCACAACCCAAGGCCCCAAGAAGAAAGATGACCCAAAGAAGCCCACTCCCCGGCCTCTTGACTCCAGCCCCATGGAAAGAACTCATCATTTTTTCCCTTTTCTCACCAAACCAGCCAGACTGCACGAATCGTGCCCGGGCAAAGGTCTCCAAAGATTTGCCGAGCCTCCGCGCTCCCGGGTATAGCCTGCATTGTCACCCTAAACCGGTGGGCCCCAAAGGTCGTGCAGGCAGGAATCCCGAGCCTTCGGAAAGGCTACTTCCCTGTCACCCGAAAGGTTTTCGTGAAAAGAGGCGGGCCGGGACATTTGTCTTCCTCCACCCACCGTCCCCAGGTGGAATCATCCATTTTGGCCTTCCAGGGAAGGACGAACTCCCGGAAACTCAGAACGCCCCCAAGAAACAGGCGGGGACGCCCGTTCCTCTCGAGGATGATGTAGAGGGCCTCGGGCCGAGCGATCCCAACATAGAGCCGACAAGGGTTTCCCAGGGGGCCTCCCTCCGCGAGTTCGGCTACGAAAGGCGGGCTGAAAGTTGGCAATGGGGAATAATACATGCCCCCCGCTCTTTGGAGAACCCAGGACATGTCTGAACCAAGGTCTCTCAGGAAGGAAGCCTCTTCTTCCGTAAGACTCTCTCCCCGCCACTCCTTTTCACTCAACGCGCCCAGCCTTTCCAGGATGGAAGCCCCCTCTCCGAGGGTTCTGTGAAAGTCCACCTGGAACACTTCGGGAAACCACTTCTCCAGCCAGGCCTTGTCGGTCTTACCCATCTCGGCCCCTTTCGCCAGGGCCAAAACCCGCTTCCCGGCCCGCAAGATGTCTCTTTTCCCCTGCGCGGTGATAGGAATGAAGCCGCCGCCCTTCCCCAGGAAAGAAGAGTAAACTCTTTGCATCTCCACCCCGGAGGGATGCTTCTTTGCGGCCCTTCCTCCCCCTTCCTCTGAAACGAGTTCTTTGTAGTAATCCCTGGCCCTCAGGTAAACCAATTCCGCCATGTAGGAATAATCGGGCGGGAACTCCTTCTTGTTCCTCTCCAGGATCCCCGCCCCCTTCCGCAAAAGGCGGCCGAGAAAAAGAAAGAATCCCGGGTATGGAGAAACGGCTCCCGTCACACTCGGTCCACACGCCGCAGTGAGGAAAAAGGGGGTTCTGTAAAGACAGAAGGAGTGCTCGATCCCCGCCAGGCCCCCCAGTTGGGTCCAGGCCATCTTCGCCCTCCATTCGGCCGAACCGAAGGGAGGGCCCGCCCCTTTGTGTGGAGGCCCTTGGAGCAGGCGCAAGGCCCTGATTCCGTCCCCATACATTCCCCGGCCCAGGGAAGGGAAGGAGATCGAGAGAAGGGCCTCTCCCCACCGGGTCCCGCCGAAAGTCTCCTTGAAGATCTCCCGCCCAGCGCGGGATTCCAAGGGACCCGAGGCCAGGAGATCCAGGGCGGAGGGAATCCAGCCCCGGAAAGGGGCCGTCCTTTTCATGTCCTCGAAGAAAAACTTGTAGACCCCAGTCTCGGCCGGTGAGAAAAACGCCAGGACAACCTCTCTCCTGACCTTCCCGGGCACTCTGAAGTCAAGGATCGACCGGCAGGGTTTCTTCCCCTTCCAGTTTCGTACTGCTTTCCAGGCGCGCCCAGGGTCCATGGTCTTCCATCCTTCGCCCAGGACCTCCCTGAAAACGCGGGCCCACGCCTCCAGGCCGTATCGATCCTCCCACCCCATCCAATCGCGGTAGAATCCCTGGAAGCGCTCATAGGCCTTCGCGACCTCGGGATCCCTGAAAACTGCCTGGGCCAGGACAATCGCCGCCCTTCCCTCTTGGGGGTCATTCATGTCGAAGGCGGCGTATTGAAGCCACTGGTAGGCCCTCCAGAAACTCTCCAGGAGGCGGGAAGAACCGTAGAAACCCTGGGCTTCGAATCGAGGGGCGACCTTGAACCTCAGAAAGGGCGCTTGAATCCCTTCTGGATCCCCCACCGGATGAAGGAGCTTCCCGAGGGTGGCCTTCACCAGGGCCCGTTCCTCTTTCCCCAAGGCGGTCAAGGCCTCCTCCTTCAGACCCTCCCCCATCAACGCCATGGAAACGGCCGCGTAACAGGCGGCTTTACCCATCCCCGGGTCTCCCGATTCCAGAACATTCCCGAGGATCCTCCTCAGGAAATGAGGAAGAAAGAGCGCCCGCCTCTTCTCCCCCGCGAGAAAGGCCTTTTCCAGAACCCTTTGGTAAAAATCCCAGGCGGCGTCGGTGGTCACGAAGGGCGCAATCCTGGGAGCTTTGTAGAATTCGAACATGGTCTTCCTGGTCCAACCGGGGAGAACGAAACCTTTCCGCAAAAGGAAGTCCCTGGCCTTCGGGGATCCATGGAAACTGTGAATCCCGACAACCTTTCCGGCCTCGTATGGAGGTTTGGCGTGAGCCAGGGGACAAGGGCCCACAATGAATACCAACGCCGGAAGAAGAAAACCCAGGAAAACAGATTTGGGGAAGAAACCTTCTCTCATTTCATTTCCCTCATTCCCCCCCCGGGTGAAAATCTCCTGGCAAAACAGCACGCCACTTTTCTTTAGGATAAGTAAGATCATGAACTCCATATTCCCGAAACTCGGGTCTTCCATCCGGCCCAATGACTACACCTCTCTCCCTTTCGCCCTCCGGCCTTGGAGATGGAAAAGGCTTAAGGACACCCTCCCTGGGATCACCTTGATCTGCACCAAAGCAAATTTTTCCAGTATAACCAAAGACGGGAATGTTGAAAAAATCCGCGAGAATCCAGGCGAGGTCACACGAAAGATCAATACCCGGGCACCAAAAACCGCACCAACAGGATTCGACCCAAACCTCACCCATCTTTTTTTTCATACATTGTTTTTGAGTCGATGGGGCATTATTGGAATATTCCTCCATTTTCAGCCACAGCCATGTAATTATTCCATTTAACCGGTCTTTTGTAAGTCCTTCAGTGCTCACGTCAGCTTTTCCAGACATCCCATCCACATGAAGGCCCGAATGCCCCGGAAAGATTTCGGCAACAAGCACCCCCCTTTCCCCCCATTCCAAACCTAATTTCTTGGCCCTTGCCCCGTCATGGATTCCTTTCTCAAATTCTGCCCGGATGGCCCTTCTTTCGGCCTCACTTTTAATATTATGCCACCTGGCCCACCACCTATCGCCTCTGTGATAAAATTCAACTCGACCGCCATCTTTGGTCCTGATGTCAAGGGTGCTTTCCCTCCAACCCCTATTACTTATTGCTTTCGCTGCAGCACTATGTATTGATTGGAGGAAATAATCTCTCTTACTGCCTTCCAATATTAGTCCTGCAAAATCCAAACCTGTTGGATCTATGGCAGATTGTGGGCTTGATCCAAACCCAGAATATCCATTCCCCCAATTGCCGGGGTCGCCCCAGAGGCCGATGGGGTCGTAGGTGAGGAAGCGGCCGAGGGTGGG
>CAYQBW010000365.1:0-3945 GCA_964415725.1 uncultured Planctomycetia bacterium | reverse complement strand
ATCCTGGGAAGTGGGGGGGGTGGCCCTGGCCCGGCAGAGAGGGGAACTGCATGTCATCGCCCGGCGGGTGGAGAACCCCTACCTGGACCGGCTGGTCTTTCGCGGGAGGACCGAGGCGGGCCTGGTGGTCCATCCCAGAAGGGGCGGGATGCGCCCCCTGGCGCGGGCCCTGAAAGAAGGTAAGGACGCAGGCGTCCTGCTGGACCAGAACCAGCGCAAGAGGGGGATCTTCGTGCCCGTCTTCGGCAGGCTCGCTTCCACGGACCGGTCCGCCGCGGCCCTGGCTTTCCGCCTGGAACGGCCCGTGGTGGTGGGATTCGCCTTGAGGGAGGGAAAGGGATTCCGGTTCCGGATGGTCCCGGGCGGCCTTCTCCGGCCCACGCCGGGGGAAAGGGAGGGAAAAGACCTGGAAGGCTTCACCCGGCGGATCGTGGAGGCCATGGAAAAGGTCATTCTTCGCTTCCCCGGCCAGTATCTCTGGCTCCACAACCGGTATCGCACCCGGCCTCCCGGGGAAGAATAGTAGTGGCCCCGGCCGGGAAAGATCGGGAAACTGTCGCCTCGGGAAGGGAGGAGGGAGCGGAGAGGGGCATGCTGGAAGAAGAAACCCTGCTCAGAGAGATCGGCTCCCCACGGATCCTGGTAGTGGGGGACGTGATCCTGGACATCTACATACGGGGGAAGGTCCGGAGGATCTCCCCCGAGGCCCCGATCCCCGTTTTCGAAGGGGGGGAGAGAATCTACAGGCTCGGCGGGGCGGGGAACGTGGCGGCCAACCTGCGCGCCCTCGGAGCGGTCACCACCCTGGCGGGATGCGTGGGCGCCGACCCGGAGGGGGAGAGGATTCTCTCCCTCCTGGGAGAACTCGGGGTGAACACGGCCGGCCTCGTCCGGACGCGGAGACGCCCCTCCACGCGGAAGACCCGGTTCCTCTCCCGGGACCACCAGCTCCTGCGCTGGGACGAGGAGGAGACCCGGCCCCTGGAGGGGGAGACGGCGGAAAAGATCGAGGAATGGCTTCGCGCCGGGGAAGGCCCCTCCTTCGACGCCGTCGTGCTCAGTGATTACGGCAAGGGGATTCTTACGGGCGGAGTGATCGCAGCCGCCGTGGAGAAGGCCCGCCGCCTTGGGATCCCCCTGGTGGTGGATCCCAAGGGCAGGGATTTCCGCCGCTACCGTGGGGCCACCCACATCACTCCCAACCAGCTGGAGACGGAGACGGCCACGGGAATCCCCCTGGACACCCCCGAGGCGGTGGAGAAAGCGGCGGACCGTCTTCTCCGGGAGGTGGGCCTCCAAGCGGCGGTCATCACTCTCGGCAAGGAGGGAATCTTCTTCAAGACAAGGGAGGGCGGGAAAGGCAGGCTTCCCGCCCGGGCCCGGGCGGTCTACGACGTCACCGGCGCCGGCGACACGGTGGTCTCCGTTCTCACCTTCTGCCTGGGCGCCGGCGTGAAGCTGGCCTCGGCCCTGAAGATCTGCAACGTGGCCGCCGGGATCGTGGTGGGCAAACTCGGCGCCGTGCCGGTGAGCCGGGAAGAGATCCTGCGGGAGATCGGCCTGGGCCGGGACTCGGGCAAGATCCTGGACCTGGATCTCCTCAAGGGAAGACTCGCCGCCGCCCGCGAAAGGGGGGAGAAAGTGGTCTTCACCAATGGATGCTTCGACATTCTCCACGCCGGGCACGTCCGCTTTCTCCGCGAAGCCAGGAGCCAGGGCGATCTCCTGGTGGTGGGGGTCAACGACGACGCCTCGGTCCAAAGGCTCAAGGGCAAGGGAAGGCCCGTCCATCCCCTCCGGGACAGGCTGGAGGTCCTGGCGGCGCTGGAGGACGTGGACTACCTGGTCTCCTTCTCCGAGGATACGCCGGAGCGCTTGATCCGGGAGATCACCCCGGATGTCCTGGTCAAGGGAGAGGACTGGAGGGACAAGGGCGTGGTGGGGAGGGAATGGGTGGAGTCCCACGGTGGAAAGGTGGTCCTTCTCCCCCTGTATCCCGGCAGGTCCACCACGGCCGCCCTGGAGCGGCTGAAGGCGGCGGAACAGGAGGAGGGAGAGGGCGGTCCCCGCAAACCTCCTTCCGGGGAGGGAAAAGGGTGAAGGTTCTTCTCGTCTATCCCATCCTGGACTGCCCTCCCGGGATCAGCCACGGCCTGGCCGCCATCTCGGGGGTCCTGAGAAGCCGGGGCCACGAGCCCAGGCTGGTCCACGTGACGGAACACCTTCCTCCTGTTCCCTCCCACGAAGAGATCCTGGAGATCGTCCGGGAGTGGAAGCCCGACCTGGTGGGCGTCTCGGTGATGACCCAGCAATACAAGTGGGCCCGGAGCTTCGCCCGCAAGTTGAAGAAAGCCTTCCCTTCCCTTCCCCTGGCGATCGGCGGGGTTCACTGCACCATGGTGCCCGGCGAGGTGGAAGCCCACGCACTGGAGGAGCCTCTCTGGGACTACATCTTCGTGGGCGAAGGGGAGTGGCCCTTCGCCGAACTCTGCGACCGCCTGGCAAGGGGCGAACCCGCCGACCGCATCCCCAACCTGAGGATCGTCCGGGACGGCAAAGTCCTCCGCAACCCGGTGGGGCCCTTTCCGGACCTGGAGAAACTCCCGCCCAAGGACTACCACCTCTTCGACCTCCCCAGGATCACCCGGGTCAAGAAGGGGTGGCTGAGCATGCTCACCAGCCGGGGTTGTCCCTACCAGTGCACCTATTGCTTCAACCGGGAGATCGTCAACCTCTACCTGGAGGAGGGAGGAATCCGCCACAGGAAGGAATACCTCCGCCGGTATCCCATTCCCCGGGTCATCGAGGAACTCAAGACCTTGAAGAGGGAAGTCCCCGGCATCCAGGTGGTGATCTTCGACGACGATCTCTTCACCCTGGACAAGAGGTATGTCCTGGATTTCTGCCGGGCCTACCGGGAGGAGGAGGTGGGCATCCCCTTCGTCGTGAACGCCCACGTCCAGTCCTTCGACCTGGAGATGGCCCGGGCCTTGAAGGCGGCGGGGTGCATCATCGTCAAGTTCGGCCTCGAGTCGGGCTCCCCCAGGGTGCGCCGCGAGATCCTGGCCCGGCCCATGACCAACGAGAAGATCGCCGCCGGTTTCGCCGCGGCCCACGAGGCGGGCATCCACTCCTCGGCCTTCATCATGATCGGCCTTCCCACGGAGACCAGGGAGGAGATCATGGAGACCCTGGACCTGTGCGCCCGGATCGGGATCGGGCGTTTTCGTTGGGCCGTTTTCTACCCCTTTCCCGGGACCAAGGCCTTCACCATCGCCAAGGAGCTGGACCTCATCGACTGGGACAAGTGGGAGAACATGGGCAACTACTTCGACGCCTCCTGCCTCAAGTTCGGGCCCGAACACGACCTCTTCCTGGAGAAACTCACCCTGCTGTGCCACTGGTGGGTGAACGCCCGGACCGACTGGCCCAGCGCCCCGCTCTACGCGGAGAAGGTCCGGGAGCTGGAGGCCATGGACAGGGACGCCTTCCGGGCCCGGAAGGAGGAACTCGCCGCCCTGGACAGGGAGATCTCCGAGGACCTACTGGCCCGGGGGGTCCCCCACTACTCCCTCCGGTTCAGCAAGGTCATGGGGGTCCACTCGGACTACATCCTCTGGGAGAGGTCCCGAAAGGCCCGGGGCGCTGCGGCGGCGGGGGGGGACTATACGCTGGAGTAGAAAAATACGAGGAGAGACATGGGACCCACCCTGGAGAGACTCGAGGAGCTTTCCCGTTCGCTCCCGGGCCGCCGGCTCGGCGTCGTGGGGGACCTGATCGCCGATGTCTACCTCTTCGCCCGGCCCTCCCGCCTCTCCCGGGAGGCCCCCGTGCTGGTGGTCCAATACCAGGAGGAGAAGGTGATCCCCGGCTCGGCGGCCAACACCGCCATGAACGCCGCCGCCCTGGGCGGCAAAGTGCGGGTCCTGGGCGCGGTGGGGGAGG
>CAYQBW010000364.1:0-3949 GCA_964415725.1 uncultured Planctomycetia bacterium | reverse complement strand
GGGCCCTTCCGCCTTGCCCCCGGGAGGAGAGTTCCAGGGCGTCCTTTCCCCGGGAGGAGAGGGAGAGTCTCCCCGGGTCCTCCCGGAGCACCTGGGCCAAGGAACCGGGCAGGTCCTCGGAGTGGTATACGTAGAGCCAGAGGTGGTCCTGGAGGGAGGGGGGCTTGCGCAGGATCTTTCTCGGGCGGGTCTCGGGCAGGAAGTCCCCGTCTTCCCCCTTCCACACGTCGCCGCCCCGGACGAGGATCCACTCCCCGGGCAGGCCCCAGATGCGCTTGATGTAATTCTGGGACTGGTTGAGGGGATACTTGAAGACCGCCACCTCCCAGCGCTGGGGCTGCCGCAAAAGAAAGGCCAGCTTGTCCACCAGGATCCTGTCGAAGATCCCCCTGCGGGCGTCTCCCATGAGGGTGGGCTGCATGGAGCTGGTGGGGATCTTGTAGGCCTCGATGACGAAGAACTTGAGAACCAGGGCCAGGGCCACGGCCACGGCCAGGCTCTCCAGGTTCTCCCGGACCGGGGCGGGCTCCCTTTCGTCGCCTTTCTTGGACTTCTTGCTCTGGGTCATGGACTTCTCCCTGGAGGAGGTTCCGGGAAGGCTCAATCTTCCTCTCCCCCCCCGAGGACGGCAAGGAAGGCTTTCTGGGGAATCTCCACCCGTCCCACCTGGCGCATCCGCCGCTTCCCCTCTTTTTGTTTCTCCAAAAGCTTTCTCTTGCGTGTGATGTCCCCGCCGTAGCACTTGGCCGTCACGTTCTTGGCCAGGGGCCGGATGTTTTCCCTGGCCAGGATCTTGCCTCCCACCGCTGCCTGGAGACTCACCTGGAAGAGGTGGCGGGGGATCTCCTTCTGGAGTTTCTTGATGATCTGCCTTCCCCGGCGGGGGGCCTGGTCCCTGTGGACGATCACAGAAAGGGCGTCCACCTCGTTTCCCCCAACCAGGATCCTGAGCTTCACCAGGTCCGAGGGCTCGTAGCCCTTGAGCTCGTAGTCCATGGTTCCGTAGCCGCGGGTGATGGATTTCAGCTTGTCGAAGAAGTCGAAGATGATCTCCGCCAGGGGAAGGTCGAAGACCAGGAGGACTCTCCGGCTCGTGAGGTATTCCGTTTTGACGTAACGGCCCCTCCTCTCGACGCAGAGTTTCATGACCGGGCCCACGTAGTCGTCGGGAAGGATCAGGGAGGCCCGGACCACGGGCTCCCTCCACTCCTGGATGAGAGATCCGTCGGGAACGTCCGCCGGGGACTGGACGACCTTTTCGGCGCCGTTGCGGAGTTTCAGGAGATACCGGACCGTGGGGGCCGTCTGGACGAGGTCCAGGCCGCTCTCCCGCTCGAGGCGCTCCTGGACGATGTCCATGTGCAGGAGCCCCAGGAACCCGCCCCGGAAGCCGAAGCCCAGGGCCTCGGAACTCTCGGGTTCGAAGGTGAAGGAGGAGTCGTTGAGGCTGAGTTTCTCCAGGGCGGCACGGAGGTTCTCGAAATCCCCCGGGTTCACCGGGTAGAGACCGCAGAAGACCATGGAGTGGGGGGGGCGGTAGCCCGGAAGGGCCGGCGCCCTCTCCCCCTTGGCGTTCACCACGGTGTCGCCGATGCGGACGTCCGAAAGCCTCTTGATGTTGGCGATCATGTAGCCCACCTCCCCGGCCCCCAGGGAATCCACGGGCGACATCCGGGGGGTGAACCTTCCGACTTCCAGGACTTCATAGACCGTGCCCGCCCCGGTCATCAGGATCTTTTCGCCCCGGCGGAGGACGCCCTGGGCCAGGCGGAGGTAGACGATCACCCCCCGGAACTCGTCGTATACGGCGTCGAAGATCAGGGCCTGGAGGGGGGCGTCGTCCCGGCCGCCCGGGGGAGGGACCAGGTCCACCAGGGCGTGGAGGAGCTCTTCCACCCCCGCCCCGGTCTTGGCGCTCACCTGGAAGGCCTCCTCTGCGGGAAGGCACAAGGCCTCCTCGATCTCCAGGAGGACCTCCTCGGGCCTGGCATGGGGAAGGTCGCACTTGTTGAGGACGGGAATGATCTTCAACCCCGCCTTGTCGGCCAGGTGGGCGTTGGCCACGGTCTGGGCTTCCACGCCCTGGGCGGCGTCCACGAGCAGAATGGCCCCTTCGCAGGCCTGGAGGGACTTCTGGACCTCGTAGGCGAAGTCCACGTGGCCCGGGGTGTCGATCAGGTTGAGCAGGTATTCCCTGCCCTCTTTTTCCCAGAACATGGAGACCGCCCGGGCCTTGATGGTGATCCCCCGCTCCCGCTCCAGGTCCATGTCGTCCAGGATCTGGTTCTTGGCGTTCCGGGGATCCACTGTCCCGGTGATCTCCAGGAGCCGGTCGGCCAGGGTGGACTTCCCGTGGTCGATGTGGGCGATGATGCAGAAGTTCCGGATCTCCCTGGCGGGCGCCATGGGTCTCTATCTCCCTCCGTCGAGCCCGGGAATGCCTCTTTCCAGGGCCGCCCGGAAGGCCCGGACGGCTTCTCCCCTGTGGCTCACCCTCTCTTTTTCTTCCGGATCCATCTCCGCGAAGGTCACCCGCCCCGGCGGATAGAAGAAGACCGGGTCGTACCCGAACCCTCCCCGGCCTCTCGGTTCCTCAAGGATGATCCCGCCGCAACGGCCTTCGCCTTCCCAGAGGATCTTTCCCCCTGGATCGGCAAGGCAAAGGGCGCACTGGAACCAGGCCCCCCGGTCGGCGGCGCCTTCCATGCGCTCCAGGAGGAGGCGGATGTTCTCTTCGTCCGAGGCCTGGGGCCCGGCGAAGCGGGCGGAGCGAACACCGGGGGCCCCTCCCAGGGCGGGGACCACCAGGCCCGAATCGTCGGCCAGGGCGGGGAGCCCCGTGGCCCGGGCCGCCTGGAGGGCCTTGGACCGGGCGTTTTCGGCGAAGGTCTCGCCTTTCTCTTCCAGGGGGGGGACCTGGGGGAACTCGGAGAGAGAGCGAAGGCGCAAGGCCAGCCCCGAAAGGGCCCGGGTGAGCTCTCTCATCTTCCCCTGGTTTCTCGTGGCCGCCAGGATCTCCAGGAGGGGGGCTTTCATGGTTCGACCGCCTTGGCCTGGATCTCCAGGATCTCCCCGATTCCCTTGCGGGCCAGGTCCAGGAGAGTCTCCAGGGTCTCCCTCGAGAAGGGGGCCTTCTCGGCCGTGCCCTGGATCTCCACGAATTCCTCCCGGGCGGTCATGACCACGTTCAGGTCCACTTCCGCCCGGGAGTCCTCTTCGTAGTCCAGGTCCAGCAGGGGCTCCCCATCCACGACGCCCACGGAGACGGCGGCCACCTGGGTGGAGAGGGGCCAGGTCTCCAAAAGATCCTGGTCCTCCATCCAGGCGAAGGCGTCGTGGAGGGCCACCCAGGAACCCGTGACGGCCAGGGTGCGGGTGCCGCCGTCGGCCTCCAGGACGTCGCAGTCGAGCCAGACCGCCCGGTCCGGGAAGGCCTGGAGATTGGTGACGGCCCGGAGCGAACGGCCGATCAGGCGCTGGATCTCGAGAGCCCGGGCGTCGGTCTTCCCCGTCCGGGCCTCCCGGGGTTTGCGCTGGCGGGTGGACCCGGGAAGCATGGCGTATTCCGCCGTGACCCAACCCGACCCGGAACCCCGAAGCCAGGCGGGGACCTGGTTTTCCACCATGGCCGTGCAAAGGAGCCTGGTCTGGCCCGCCTCCACCAGGACCGAACCCGGAGCGGTGGAGGTGAAGCCCCGGGTGATCCGGACCTTCCTGGGTTCGTCGGGTCTTCTCTCGTGGGCGCGCATTTTGGTTCTTTTCCGGGTCTACCCTCAGGGGAATCTCCCTCCCCCATGGAAAGGGTGGGACCTTATCCTGCATTTTCCCACGTGGCAAGGCGGTCGGGAGGCCTCCCCCCCGGGGGGAGCAGGCCCCTCCTTCGAGGCTCGGAAAGGCTGGTTCCTATGGCGGGGAAAACCCGGGAGGCCCCCCGGGGGGGAGGCCTCCC
>CAYQBW010000363.1:0-3971 GCA_964415725.1 uncultured Planctomycetia bacterium | reverse complement strand
TCTCACGCCCATTCCCGGGTCCCAGCCCAACTCCGGGCGGGCCGGAAGCACCAGGTCCTTTCCCGGTGGGGCCTGCAGGTAGAACCCCAGGATCACGGGCTCCCCCTCCTGGTACACGGGCTTGGAGGGAACCACCAGGAGCCTGGCCTCCCCCGGAGGGGCGAGACCCAAGGGATAAGGGGACAAGAAAAGATCCTTCTCCCGGCGGATCCACGGGGATGCAGGGTCGAGCTTTCGTGCCTCCTCGAAGGCCCGCTTGGCCTCGGGGAATAGCCCAAGGGCCCGGAAGGCGATTCCCCGGACCCGGGCCAGGGAGGCGGAGCGCCGCTCCGGCTCCTTCCACCGCTCCCGGGCCTGGAAGAGGAGCCTGGCCAGGAGGGAGCGGGCCTCCTTCTCTCTCCCAAGGTGCGCCATGGCGAGAGCCCGGTAGACCGTAAACGGAGAAAGCAGGGAGGCTTCCCGGTCCGCCGCCTTCCCGAAGGCGGCCCGGGCCTCTTCCACCCTTCCCAGGGTCTCCAGGGCCAGGCCTTCGAAGAAGCGGACCCTTTGCTCCATGGGCCTCCAGGGCCGGCCCGTGCCCAGGTTCTCCGGGTAGGTGAGGGCCGCCCGGAAATCCTTCAAGGCCCTCCCGGCGAACCCCTCGTCCAGGCGCTTCACCCCCCGGAGCAGGCGGGCCAGGACCCAGGCGTCCCGGGCTCCCGTCCAGCCCTCCCAGGGATGAAAGGTGTGGGCCTCCAGGATCTGGACGGCCTTGTCGAAATCCCCCTGGTCGATCCAATAGACGGCCCGGGTGAGTTGAACCCGCTGGTCCGACCGGGCCGCCTTGGGAGCCTTTTCGGCGAAGGAAGGGTCGATGGAAGCGGCCTCCGCCCAGAACCCGGGATCCACGCCCTTACCCCCGGGGTGTTTCCGTATAACCTTCCGGATCCAGGATTGGGCCTCGTAAAGATCCCTCTCTTCCTTCCACTCGTAGAGGGCCAGGTCCCTCATGAGGGCGGGACAATCGGGATCCCCGGAGGCCGCCTCCCGCCAGAGGGCGGCCCCCTCCTTCCTCCGGCCTTTTGCGTAATAGAGGGTTCCCAGGTAATACAGGGCCTTCCAGGAAGAGGGGGAACGGCGGATCGCGTCCCGGAGGACGGCGATGCTCTCCACCCTGTGGGGGAAGACGTAGTCCACGGGCAGTTCTTCCGCCTTCTCCAGGAGGTCCCGGGCGGCCTTCTTCTCCCCCAGCTCCTCCAGGAACCAGGACATCGTATAGAGCGCCATCGGATAGAGGCGCTTCCCTCCCGCCCGGTCCAGGTAGGACTGAAGCACCCCCAGGGCCTCTTCGCGGAGCCCGGCCTTCCAGTAATCCCAGGCCAGCTCCAGGTAGTCCTCGGCGCCCCGGTAGAAGGTCTTGCCGGAGAGGGGGATCAAGTCCCGGAGGGACGCGTCCTCTCCCTTCATTCCCAGAAGTTCCGCTTCCCGGCGGGCCGGCGCGCAGAGGGGATCGTCCCGGAGGAGGGCGGCGATCTCCCGTCGGGCCTCCTTCTTTTTTCCCAGGCGCCTGAGGAAGGCCGCCCGCAAGGCCCGGGCCAGGGAGTCCCCCGGGTTCCCGGCGGCCGCCCGGCCCAGGGACTCCGCTCCTTCCGCCCACTTCCCCCGCCGCCCCTGGATGAGCCCGATCAGGAACCAGGCCGCCCTCTTCCAGCCGAGCCTCCGGGTCAGGGGACGCAGGGCCTCCTCGGCAATGACCAGTCCGCCGATCCGGAATCCCCCCAGGCCGAAGAGATAGCGCGCCTCCATCCGGCTCCGGTCCTCCCGGAGCGCCCTCCGGCAGAGCCAGAGGGCCTTTTCGGTCTCGCCCCGTTTCATCCGGGCCCGGGCCAGGTAGACCAGGGCGTCCATCTGGGCCGGGTCCTCGGCCAAGGCCCGCTCGTAGAGGGCCAGGGCGGCCGAGGGTTTCCAGTCCTTCTCCAGGCGAAGCCCCTCCAGGGCCAGCTCCTCCGCCGTCATCCGGGAGTACGGCTTGGGTTCCTTCCAGGCGGAGGGCCGGCGGTACCGGCCCTCTTTGGGCGTCCAGGAGAGGAGGACCCGGCCCTTCCGGTCCGTCACCCGGACCCGGTAGGTCTTCCCGTCCCCCAAGAGCTTCACCTCTTTGCGGAAGGCCTCCCCCGGGGCCAGGGCGCCTACGCGGAGGACCGCCGCCGGGGCGCCCGCCTCCTCCACCAGCACGGAGAGGTCCCGGAAGGGACGGGTCACGTTGAGGCCCAGGCTGAGCTTCTTTCCCTTCTTCCCGGCGAAGAGCGCCGCGTCCCTGGAGGCCGCCGTCAAGCCTCCCATGCCCCCTACCGGATACCAATACTCGGTCCAGCGCTCCACGCCCCTCGGCTCGAAGAGCCAGGTGTCGGCCTGGTTGGGCAGCCGCCCGGACTGGATCTCGATGTAGGGGCCGCTCCCGTCGGTGAGGTATCTCTCCCAGGACCGTCCCAGGGGGGCCGTGCCCCAGGTCCAGAACTTCTTGCCCGGGCAGTCCCAGCGGTTTCCCACGTGAACCGTCCCCCTGTCGCCCTCCAGGTAGTAGACGCCGTTGTAATCGCCGGGCCGGGCGCAGAAGAAATCGCCCGGGAAGGGGATGTCCCGGTAGAGGCTCAGGTTCATGCCGTGGTCCACGGGCCAGGAGTAGACCCGGCGCCGGCCGTGGGTGACCACATAGTCCGTGGGAGGGAAGACCACCTTCGCGTCCCGTGAGGCGTGGGCGGCCGCGTTGGCCCAGAAATACCCGTTCCGGGTAAGGAGGGTGCGGTTGTAGAGGACCGTATCCACCCGGACGTAGGACCGGTCCGGGTAGAGGGTGATCCCCACCCTCCAGCGCATGCGCCGCACCCACTCGGTGTCCCCCACGAAGATGGTGGCGCTCCCGCCGGGGTTGCGTCGGAGAGAGACGAACACCGGCGAGACGGTGGTCACCGTATGGCCGAGACTCGGGAAGTTCCACTCCACCCCTCCCGAGAGCCAGGCCCCCCTCAACCCCACCAGGGCGGGCTTGACCACGCCGTTGCGGTAGAGGAAATCGAAGTTCCCTTCCTTTTTGGCCAGGGCCCCGTAGATCTTCCCGCCGAGATCGGGGAGGACCTCCAGGCGGATCCACTCGTTCTCCAGGACCGCCGCCTTCCAGGAACGGACCTCCTTCTTCTCCGAAAGGGAGGTCTCCATGGGATAGGGGTAGACCCGGCTCTTGTAGAGCGGGGGATAGGGGTCGTCCGGGCCCAAGGGGTAGGTGGGAATCTCCAGGGTCTCCCAGCGGGCCAGGACGGAGGGCTTCTTCCCCTGGGCCCAGGCGGGGGCAAGGAGGAAAAGGGGAAGAAGAAAAGAAAACAGGGCCCCTTTCTTGGAGGGCATGGCGGATCTCCTTTCCCGGGGGAGGGTCCCCGCGGAAGGTGGAGATCCTAATCCATCATCCCCCCAAGATGGGAGAGGGGCCAGAGACAGAGGACCACCTTCCCCCGGATGAGCCTCTTGGGCACGAATCCGAATTCCCGGCTGTCCATGGAGATGGGCCGGTTGTCGCCGAGCACGAAGTAGCTGTCCTCCGGGACTTTCCAGGTGGGCGTGTCGTCGATCTCCCCCACCTTCTCGAAGAATTCCGGCAGAATCCGGCCGTTCACCACGAGCCGTCCCTTGCGGACCGCCACGGTCTCCCCGGGCAGGGCGACGACGCGCTTCACGAAGTCCTCCCGGGGGTTCCTGGGATTTCCCAGGATCACCACGTCGAAGCGGTGGATCTCGCCGAGCTTCGGGCTCACCCGCTCCACCACGAGGCGGTCCCCGTCGTGGATGGTGGGAACCATGGAATTCCCCTTCACCACCGAGACCTGCAGAAAAAGCCGGCTCAAGAGAAGCAGGCCCGCCAGGACCAGGGCCGACTCGATCCAGACCCGAAAGGAGAAGGATTTCTCCCGCTTGTCCATCTTCCTATCCCCCCCTTCCAG
>CAYQBW010000362.1:0-3972 GCA_964415725.1 uncultured Planctomycetia bacterium | reverse complement strand
GGGCTCCTCCACGGAAGCCTCGGCCGGGCTCTCATCCCCGACCGGCCCCTCCGGGGATTCCACTTCCTCGAAGAGGCTCTCGTCGATGGATTCCTCCCCTCCCTCCAGGAGTATCATTTCCGTTTCCCCGGTGTCGGTTTCCCCGGTCCCCTCGGATTCCACCAACCGTTCCGGCGTATAGGATTCCTCATCAAGGACCAGTTCCAGCGCGTCCTCGTCCTCAGGTTCGCCGGGGGTTTCTTTCTCCCCCTGCGGGGGCGACACCAGGTCCTCCACTTCGTCCACCAGTTCCAGGTCCCCTTCCAGGTCCAGGTCGAGCCCGAGTTCGTCCAGCTCCTCCGAACCCTCCGGAGCCCGGGGAGCGTCATGGACTTCCTCCGGGTCGAAATCCTCCAGGGCCTCCAGGAGATCCTTCTCGCCCTCACCCTCTTCCTGGAAACTGGGAAGATCCACGCCGAAATCCTCTCCCGGGGAATCGGCCCCATCCAGGTCCCCGAAGAGTTCCTCTTCCAGGCCGCCCTCCCAGGGTTCCGGGCCGGTCTCTTCCTCTCCTTCCATGGACGGCGTTTCCCCGCCAGGACCGGGAGGCTCCGGAACGAAGGCTTCCGCGCCGGGCGGCGTACCGGGCTCCTCGGACCCGGGGGTCTCCTCGAAGAGGGACTCGTCCACCTCTCCTTCCAGAAGATCCTCAGGTTCGGGTTCTTCCGGGGAAGAGGAATTCTCCTCCGGCTCCCCTTCCTGCGCGGGATGCGCCTGGAGAGTCTCCTCTTCCTTCCGGCCGGATTCTTCCCCCGAGGGTTCCCCTTGTCCTTCTTCCTCCTCTTCGAGGACGAAGAAATCCTCTTCCGGCTCCTCCGAACCCGGAGACACCCCTTCCTTGGAAGGATCAGGGGGAAACAGGTCCTCTTCGTGACGGTCTTCCGTCCCCATGTTCGTTCTCTCCTCGGGGAGGACCGGCCTCCCCATCCCTGGAAACGGGCGTTTTTCTTGGAAACCTATCGGCTTTTCCCCGAGGGGGGCCTGAGAGGTCGGGGGAGAACTTGGAATGCAGCGCCTTCAGGAGGCGCCGGCTGTCTCGTCCCGGAGCACCCGGTTGCTTCCCCGCCTGGCGGTGAGCCCGATCCCGTCGAAGTGCTCCAGGAGGGGGATCAGGTATTTCCGGGTGGTCCCGAGCCGGTCCCGGAAGAGGGGGATGTCCAGGGCGCCCCGGGCCTTGCAGTTCTCGATCAGGGCGCGCCGGGCTTCCTGGTAGGGGCCCTGGTGGTAGAGGAACTTCCCCGCCACCCGGACGATCCGGCCCCTGGACTGGAGGCGCCGCACCAGGGACTGGAAGAAGGGTTTCTCCATGCCCGAGGCGGCCAGGGCCTCCTCCTCGGTGAGAGGTTTGTGGCCGGCCTTCTCCAGGAGGACCAGGAGGGCCTCTTCCCGGCGGGCCGCCTCCCCCTCGAGGGCTCCCTCCCGGCCGGGAAGGACGAGCAGGTCTCCCTCCAGGAAGCGGACTTCCCCCCGGCGGAGCATCTCCTCCAGGACGGTTTCCATCACGGCCGGGGGAATCCCCAGGGTGGAAAGGATTTCCGCCTTCCCCGCCTCCGGGGAGAGAGGGTCCCGGGCGGCCCTGGCCTCCAGTTCCGCCAGGATTTTCCGCCGCGCCTCCTCGATGGATTCGGTGGAGAGAAATCCTTTTCCAACGGCGGCGACCCTGCCCTTTCGGGCCAGGTTCTCCAGGATCTCCCGGACCTCCCGGGCGGGGCGCCCGGCCAAAGGCGCCAGTTTTTCCGGCGCCGCGGGATCGAAGGAGGAGGCCCGCACCAGCTCTTCCAGGAAAGCGGCCCGGTCTCCCCGTTCCAGGGCGGCATCGAGGGCCTCCACCCGCCGGGCCCAGGGCCCCTTGAGCCGCCGCCCGCCCCACCCGGGCAGGACCACCCTTCCACCGCCCACGGTGCGGGGCGGGGCCTGGAGGCGGAGGACGAAGGAGTCGCCCGGCACGAGAAGGGTGGGATGGGCCAGGCGGATCCGGGCCAGGCCTTCGCCGCCGGGGGCGAGGGCCCCGCCGCCGGGGAAGGAGATCCTTCCCTGGATCTCAGCCGTTCCCGAGTGGAAGCGGATGTCCGCGCCGGACTTGAGGGGACGCGCCGAAGGAAGCAAGCGGACCCGGGCGAGAAGGCGGTCCTCCACCTGGAAGACGCCGGGCTCCACCACCCAGGCCCCGCGCTTCACGCCCTCCAAGGGAACGTCGGGGATGTTCAGGGCGCAGGACTCCCCGGGAAGGGCCTCCCCGGCGGGGGCCCCGTAGACCTGGATGCCCCTGAGCCTTCCCCGGTAGCCCCCCGGAAGGACCTCGAGGAGGTCTCCCTTCCTGGCGCGGCCCGCCACGGGGACGCCTCCCAGGACGGAGCCGAAACCCTCCTTCCTGAATATCCGCTGGACCGGGAGCCTGAAGAGACCTTCCGCACGCGGGGGAGGGGTCTCCCGCACGATCCCGGCCAGGGCCCGGCGGATCTCCTCGATTCCCTCTCCCGTAACAGAAGAGACGGGGATGACGGGAGAGCCCGCGTAGGGGGTCCCTTCCAGGAAGGAGGCCGCCTCCTGGAGAGCCAGCTCCCGCAACTCCGGGTCCACCAGGTCCACCTTGGTGAGGGCCACCAGGCATTTACGGACCCCAAGAAGGGAGAGGATCTCCAGGTGCTCCCGGGTCTGGGGCATCACCCCGTCGTCGGCGGCGATCACCAGCAGGGCCACGGCCACGCTGGTGGAGCCGGCCACCATGTTCTTGATGAACTTCTCGTGGCCCGGAACATCGATGATTCCCGCCTTCCCGCCGCCGGGAAGCTCCAGGACGGACCGCCCCATGTCGATGGTGAGGCCCCTCTCCTTCTCTTCCTTGAGCTGGTCCGGGTCCACCCCCGTGAGGGCGCGGACGAGGGAGGACTTTCCGTGGTCGATGTGCCCGGCCGTTCCGATCATCACCCGGTGGACGTTCACCGCCGACCTCCCGGCCCGCCCGGGGGCCTCAGCCCTGGGCGCGGCTCTTTTCGGGGAGATAGAGGATCCGGGAACAGGCCTTGCACTGGACGATCTCTTCCGCCCGGAGAAGTTTCACCTCGTCGTTGGGAAGGATCCGGCTCCCGCAGGCCTTGCAGACCCCGCCCACGACGGGGCTCACCACAACGCCCCCGTGCTTGGCGAAATACTTCATGAGGCTCTCGTAGCGCTGGAGAGCCTCGGGGTCGGTGGCCTTCTTGATCTCCTCCGCCTTGGCGGCCAGGTCTTCCATCTCCTTGCGGATCCGGAGCTCTTCCTCCTCCAGGCTCTTCAGGAATTCCCGGAAGGTCGCCTCCTCCGCTTTGAAGGCCTCCTCCTCCCGGGCGGCTTCCCGCTTGATCTCTTCCACCCGGTCGTAGAGTTCCAGGGCCTTGTCCTCGATCTCCAGGTTCTGCGCCTTGAAGGCCTTGATCTGGTTCTGGATCGCCGTGTATTCGGCGTTGGACTTGGTGGAATTGAGCCGGATCTCCAGCTTTTCGATCTCCCCCTCCTTGGTCTTCAGCTCCAGCTCCAGCCGGTCCACCTCCATGCTGGCGTCCTGGACGGCCTGGACCTTGGCCTCCAGCTCTTTCCGGGCCTCTTCGAAACGGGCCTCCCTCTCGGCCTTTTCCCTGGGAAGACTCTCCAGGAGGCGCCGGAGCCGGAGAATCTCCTGCTCCGCTTCCTGAAGGGCCAGAAGATGTTCCAGCTCGGCGTGCACGCCACCTCCTCGGATTGAATCTTCCGGGCGTCCCTCCTCCCTCTTGGAGGCAGGCGATGTCCGGGCCCTGCCACCCAGGGCCTGGACCCCGCCGGGAGGCCCGCCCAGAGTGGAACCGGGAATTCTAGCGTTCGCCCGGGAGAAAGAGAAGACCGGACACCCCTCCCATCGGGAAATGTAGGGGACGCCCGAGGGACGGCCGCAGGCCGTCCCGACGGTCGTCCCGCGAT
>CAYQBW010000361.1:0-3994 GCA_964415725.1 uncultured Planctomycetia bacterium | reverse complement strand
GGGGCGGTTGGTGGCGCTCACGACCCGCACGTCCACCTGGATCTCCCGCTCCCCGCCCACCCTCTCGATCCGGCCCGACTCCAGTGCGCGGAGGAGCTTGGCCTGGGCGGGAAGGGGCATCTCGCCGATCTCGTCCAGGAAGAGGGTTCCCCCGTGGGCCCTCTCGAACCGGCCCTTGTGAGGGCGGACGGCGCCGGTGAAGGCCCCCCGCTCGTGCCCGAAGAGTTCCGATTCCAGAAGGTCGGGGGAGAGGGCGGCGCAATTGAGGGACACGAAAGGCCCTTTGCTCCTCTCCCCTGCGGCCCTGTGGAGGCCCCGGGCCACAAGCTCCTTGCCCGTGCCCGACTCCCCCGTGACGAGCACCGGCGCCTGGGCCGGCCCGAAGAGCTCCATTCTGCGGAGCACCCTCCGGATCCCGGGAGACCTGCCCACGATCCCGTAGGGGTGGAAGCGCTCTTCCGCTTCTTCCTGCTTCCGCACAAGAAAGGTGACCTCGTGGATCCGGACCAGGATGGACCCCTCCCGCCATCCCGGGCTCCAGGCCCGGATCAAGGCGGCCCGTTCCGCTCCCGAGGCGTCGCTGAACTCCACGCACCAGTCCCGCACGGGTTCTTTCCTGCGGGAGATCTCCCCGGCCAGGGTGGCCAAGGCCTCTCCCAGCTCCCCGAGGGAGCCGGGGAGGACCTCTCCCTCCAGCTCTCCCGCCGGTTTGCCCGCCCATTCCGCCACCCAGGGAGGCACGTGGTGGAGAACCCATTTCCCGTCGGTCCCCGGGCGGATCTCCAGGTCGGGGTAGAAGGGGGGGGCCGGGAGGTGTTCCTTCCTCTCCCCGGGAGCTTCCATGTGTTCGGGATCGTTCACGGGAAAAATTCTAACGGGCCTCGTCTTCCTCTTCTTATGGAATCCCCGCTTTCCTTTGTTACCATCCAGCCCCTACGGAGGAAAGCTATGGATTCCAAGAGGTTCGGCGTCGCCATGTTCCTTTTCCTGGGCGTTTCCATCCTCCTTGGGGGATGCGGCAAGGGAAAGGGGCCTTCTTCGAAGACGGGAGTCCTGCACCTCAAGCTCGCCCACGTGCTTCCCCGGGACCATCCCGTCCATCTCGCCCTGGTGAAGGCCGCCCGGCTCCTGGAAGAGAAGTCCAAGGGACGGATCCAATTGGAAGTGATTCCGGATGGGAGATACGGGACGGAGCGGCAGGCGTTGGAGAAGCTCAAGATGGGCATCCTGCCTTTCACCAAGGTGAGCATGGCCGCCCTGGAGCAATTCCAGCCCGAGGCAGCCGTCTTCAGCTACCCCTTCCTCTTCCGCGACGACGCCCACCGGTGGAAGGTGATGAACGGCCCCGTGGGGAAGGAGCTCCTGGACTGCGCCGCTGCCCAGGGCTTCAAGGGCATTTGTTACATGGACGCGGGGTGGCGTTCTTTCTATACCAAGGAGGGACATCCCATCAGGACCATCGCAGACCTGCAGGGGCTCAAGATCCGGTGCATCAACGCGCCCACCATGGTGAAGGCCATCAAGGCCCTGGGGGCCAACACCACCAACATCGAGTGGGGGGAGCTCTACTCGGCCCTCCAGCAGGGGATCGTGGACGGGGCGGAGAACAACATCCCCTCTCTCTACAGCTCCCGCCAATACGAGGTGGTCAAATACTATACTCTTGACCGCCACATGGCCGTTCCCGACGTGGTGGTGGCCTCCACCCAGGTCTGGAAGAGGCTTTCCGAGCCCGACCGGAAATTGATCCTCCAGTGCTTCCAGGAGGCCTCCCGGGAGGAACGGCGTCTCTGGAAGGAGCGGTGCGCCCAGGACCTGGAAAAGATGAAGAAGGCGGGCCTCCAGGTGATCGAACTCACCCCCCAGGCGAGAAAGGGATTCATCGAGAAGGCCCGTTCCTTCTACCGGGAACTGGATCCCAAGATGAAGGCTCTCGCGGACCGGATCCGTGGAATCCGCTGAAACCAGGCCCAAGACGCCCCTCCACCTGGTGGACCGGGTGCTGGAAGGAGCGCTCATTCTCTTCGTCGGCGCCATGACGATCGTGGTGGCCTGGGAGATCTTCGCCCGCCAGTTCCTGGGGACCTCCGCCGCGTGGGCTTCGGAGACGGCCCGCTTTCTCCAGGTCTTCACGGCCCTTTTGGGGGGAAGCTACTGCGTGAAGGTGGGGGCCCACCTGGGAATCGACGCCTTCGTGGCGGCCCTCCCCCGGGCGTGGCGGAGGTGGACCGACGCCTTCACCACCCTGGTGATCCTGGTCTTCAGCCTGATGGTGCTCGTCTGGGGGGGATGGATCCTCAGGGAAAAAGCGGGGGACCAGGCGGCGTCGGCCCTTCCGGTCACGATGAATTCCCTCTACCTGGTCTTCCCTCTCTCAGGGCTCTTGAACGCGGCCTATTGCCTGGAAAGGCTCTGGCTCCTTTTCGGCACCCGCCGGGGAGAGAAGGGGGAAGGCGATGGATAGCGCCTTTCTCGCCGCCCTGGTCGGCTTCTTTCTTCTCTTGTTCCTGGGCGTGCCCGTGGCCTTCGCTCTCGGGGGATCCACCCTTCTCATCTATATGCTCTCCCCGGATTTCACACTCCAGCAGGCCCTCCCCCAGATCTGCCAGGACATCTGGTCCGGCCCGGACAGTTTCGTTCTTCTGGCCATTCCCTTCTTCATCCTCAGCGGCCTGCTCCTCGGCCGGGGAGGGATCGCGAGAAGGCTCATCCGGTTCGCCCAGTTCGCCGTGGGGTGGCTCCCGGGGGGGCTGGCCTGCGTGAACGTCCTGGCCTGCATGCTCTTCGGCGCCGTCTCCGGGTCCGCCGCCGCCGCGGCGAGTTCCATCGGGTCGGTCCTGGTCCCCGCCATGGAGGAGCAGGGATACGACCGGGATTTCTCCTCGGCCCTGACCATGACGGCGGCCACCACGGGGCTCCTCATCCCCCCCAGCAATATCATGATCGTCTACGCCGCCGTGGCCCAGGTCTCCATCGGGGCCCTCTTCCTGGCTGGTTTCCTCCCCGGGATCCTCACGGGGCTCTCGCTCATGGCCGCCGCCCTCTTCCTCTCCCTCAAGCGGGGCTACAAGAGAACCCCTTTCTGCGGTTGGGCCGAGGGAGCCAGGCGTTTCCTGGACGCCCTTCCCGGGCTCTTCCTCATCGTGCTCGTGATGGGGGGAATCACGGGCACCTTGGGCCCGACCCTCAAATTCACCGCCACCGAGGCGGCCGTGGTGGCCGTGGTCTACTCCCTCGTCCTGGCCTTGATCTACCGGGAGGTGCGGATCGCCGAGATCCCGGGGCTCCTCCTGGAGACGGCCCGGATCACGGCCTTCATCATGTTCCTGATCGGAACTTCCAAGGCCATGGGGTTCGCCCTGGAGATCAAGGAGATCCCCGAGACCACCAGCCGTTACCTCCTTTCCATGGGCTCCAGCCCCCTTACGGTCCTCCTGCTCGTCAATTTCTTCCTCCTGATCGTGGGGGCCTTCATGGACATGACCCCGGCCGTCCTGATCTTCACGCCCATCTTTCTTCCCGCCATGAAGGCCCTGGGCATCCACCCCCTCCATTTCGGCCTGATTCTCGTGGCCAACCTGTGCATCGGCCTGGTCACCCCGCCTGTGGGCACCATCCTCTTCGTGGGTTGCGCCGTGGGAAAGACCACCATCTGGAAGGTCCTTCCCTCCCTGATTCCCTTCTTCCTGGCCATGCTCTTCGCCCTGGCCGTCACCTGCGCCCTTCCCTCGGATTGGATCCTCTGGCTTCCCAGGGCCTTCGGATTCCAGCTATGACGGGCGCCGGAAAACCCGAAGAGAGGGTGGTCCTGGAGGTGGGCGAGAAGGTCCTTGAGGCCCTTCTCGCCGCCAAGGTCCCTGGGTTGCGGTTGAAAGTAAGAGAGGAAGCTCCCGAGATCCTGGTCTCCCTTGGGATCGGCAGGGCCAGGCTCCGGATCGAGGGGATCGACGGCCGGGGAAGGCTCGTCCTGGCCCCCCAGGGGGCGGCCGGATTC
>CAYQBW010000360.1:0-4008 GCA_964415725.1 uncultured Planctomycetia bacterium | reverse complement strand
CCCCGAGGCATGGTCCACCGTAAACAGGGCGCCCTTGGCAAGGACCCAGTCCGAGGCCTCCTTGAAAGAAGCGGGCATGTTGGTGAGAAACTTGTGGAGCACGGGCTTCACCTTCCGGCCCAACACCCCTTCGTGGGGGCCGGTCATCCCGAGATCCGTCAGGTATCCCGTCCCCCCGGGGAGAATCACCTCGTCGGCGGTCTGCACGTGGGTGTGGGTTCCGAAGACCCCCGAGACCCGCCCGTCCAGGAACCAGCCCATGGCGATCTTCTCCGACGTGGCCTCGGCGTGCATGTCCACGAAAATCATGGGCGTTCTCTGTCGGATCCGGTCCACCAGGTCCTGGGCGGCCAGGAAGGGACATTCGGCGGGCCCCATGAAGACCCGGCCCACCAGGTTGATCACGCCGATCTCCACGCCGTTGCGGGCCGTGGCCACCACGTGTCCCCTCCCGGCGGCCCTCCTGGGATAGTTGGCCGGCCGGAGCAGTCCCGGCTCCCTCTCGAGGAGGGAGATCACCTCGGAACGCTTGAAGACGTGGTCCCCCGAGGTGATCACGTCGGCCCCGGCCTCGCGCACCTCCCTGAAGGTGGCCTCGGTGATTCCCGACCCACCGGCCATGTTCTCCCCGTTGACCACCACCAGGTGGACCTCCCTCTCCCGGATGAACCCGGGAAGCAGGCGGCCCAGGATCTTCCGGCCGGGAGACCCGACCACGTCCCCGAAGCAGGCGACTCGGACCTCCACGCCTACCTCGCGTAGTCCACGACGCGGGTTTCCCGGATGAGGGTCACCCGGACCTCGCCCAGGTAGTCCATGCTCTCCTCGATCTCCCGGGCGATGTGCTGGGCCAGCAAGGTGGCCTTGTTGTCGTCCACCCGGGAGGCGTCCACGATCACCCGGACTTCCCGCCCCGCCTGGACGGCGTAACAGCTCTTCACTCCCTGGTGGGAGGAGGCGATCTCCTCCAGTTTTTCCAGCCGCTTGATGTAACGGTCCACCGAATCTCTTCGCGCGCCGGGCCTGGAGGCGCTGATGGCGTCCGCCACCTGGGTGAGGACGGCGTAGGGCGTCTCGAAGGGCACGTCCTCGTGGTGGGCGGCGATGGCGTTGACCACCACGGGGGATTCGCCGCACCGCCTGGCCAGGTCCGCCCCCACCATGGGATGGGCCCCTTCGGATTCGTGGCTCACGGCCTTTCCGATGTCGTGGAAGAGGGCGCAACGCACGGCCAGGTGGGTGTCCAGGCCCAGCTCGGAGGCCATGGTCCCCGCCAGGTAGCAGGCCTCGTAGGTATGGGTCAGGCAGTTCTGGCCGTAGGAGGTCCTGTAGCGGAGCCTTCCCAGGAGTTCCACGAGCCTGGGGTGGATGTTGTGGAACCCGAAGTCGTAGCAGACCTGCTTGCCCGTCTCCAGGATCCGCTGGTCCACCTCCTTCTTGACCTTGCCCACCATCTCCTCGATCCGGGCCGGGTGGATCCTTCCGTCCTGGATCAGGCGCTCCAGGGTGATCCGGGCCACTTCGCGCTTCACCGGATCGAAGCTGGAGATCACCACCACGCCGGGGGTGTCGTCCACCACCACGTCCACGCCGGTCTCCTTTTCGAAGGCCCGGATGTTCCGGCCCTCCCGGCCGATGATCCGGCCCTTCATCTCGTCGTTGGGGATGTCCACGGCGTAGACGGTGGACTCGGAGGAGAAGGTCACGCCCAGCCGCCCGATGGCCGTAAGGACCACGTCCCGGGCCATCCGCTCGGCCTCGTCCCGGGCGGCCTGCTGGCGCTTCTGAAGGTAGGCGTCCACCTCTTCGGCCACCTCCTCCTCCACCCGCCGCATCACCGCCTCCCGGGCCTCCTCCTCGGAAAGCCCGCTTAGCTCCAGGAGCTTGACCTTCTCCTGGGCCACCATCCGCTCCAACTCCTGGGAACGCTCCTCCAGCTCCTTGCCCCGCTGGGCCAGCCTGGCTTCCCTCTGCTCCAGGGCCCGCTCCTTGCGCCGGAAGAGTTCTTCCCGCCCGGCCAGGTTCTCTTCCATCCGGTCCAGGCGGCGCTGCTGGTTCCGCAAGTCCTTGCGGACTTCGGCGAACTCCCGCTCCTGCTCCTCCTTGCGCCGGTTGATCTCTTCCTTGGCCTGGAGTTCCAGTTCCTTGCGGTACCGCTCCCCCTCGGCCCGGGCCTCTTCGACCAGTTTCCTGGCCGCGTCTCCGGCCCGCCTGAGCTTGGACTTCTCCTGAAGGAACCGAATGAAAAACCCGATCGCCACGCCCGCCAAAAGGGCGATGCTCACATAAACCCACATGATCTATCGGCCTCCTAGCCCCCGTTTCCGGGAAGAGGGCCGTTCGCAGTCCTTCCCGCCAGGGGGCGTCCCTGGGCCCGGGAGACGGCCGGCTGCGACAGCGCTCGATTCGTCGGTCTCTCCCCGGACGGGACCAGAAAAAAACCCCTTTTCACCCGGGAAAGGGGGCGTCCCATCAGTGTTTCATGTCCCACCCGAGGGATTTCCACCATACGCGCCCCCGGGGGCTTTCTCAACCCGATTCCCCCTGGAGCAGGGGTCCTCAGGAGCCCTTTCCCCCCCCTTCCAGGAACCGGGATCCCAGGCTGCGGGCCCACTCGGAAGCCTTGGCGCCGGGGAAATAGAGGAGAAAGCCTCCCGGAGGGAGGGGTTGTTTGCCCAGGGAACTCTCGTGAAAACCCTGGAGGAGCACGAACCGGACCCCTCGGCCCGAGGCCCGTTCCACCCGCATTTCCTTGGCCCGGAAGCGCTCCACCAAAAGCCCCTTGGAGGTGTAGCCCAGAAGCTCCACCTCCCGGAATCCCTTTGGGGTCAGCCCGCCGAGCTTGACCAGCCGGAAGACCCGCCCTTGCAGGGAAGGCTCCCCCAAAAGCAGGGCCTGGAACCGGTCCATCCAGGAACGGCGCTCTTCATAAGGGAAAGGCCGCCTTTCGGGCAGCTTGGGGGGCGGTTCGGGAAGGATCTCCACCACGGGGAAGCCCAGGCTCTTCCAGGGCTTGGGGTCGATCCCGGGAAGGACCAGCTCCCAGCCCTCCCGGTCGTAGGAGACCCACTTCCCCCCGGCCAGCTCCTTCCCCCGGGGGCTCGTGAGCCGGAGAGTCCGGGCGGCCGGGTCCAGGGTGAGGTAGAGCTTTTCCGCCCGCACCACGTGATCGATCAACCCCGAAGCGTCCAGGTGGTGCAGGTCCACCCCGACGAGCGCCTTGCCCTCCCGGCCCTCGATGGAGAAGAAGCGGAGCCGGGAATACCCGGAGAGACGAAGGCACCGGTTCAACGCCTGGGTGAGGGGGACCATGGCCCGGGCCCGGCGCGCTCTCTCCAGCCCAGCCAGCCGTCTCGCCTCCCTGTATTGGAAATAGAAATATCCCGCGGCCCCCGCCGGAAGGACCAGGAAGGCCAGAACGAACCCGGTTTTCAGCGTTTTTGGGAACTGTCCCATGCCTGGAGCACGTCCTGGGCGGGAAGGGTCCGGGGAGAGAGGACCGTCTTCTCCCCGGGCCCTTCCAGGAGGAGGGGCTTTCCCGGGAGCGGACCTTTCCCCCGGGAAGGGAGGAAGAGAAAGCGAGCCACCTGCCCCGGGGGGATGGCCCCTTCCCCCCGGGAGTAGAGCCCCGCCAGCAGGCGGCCCAGGGCGGACGCAGGGTGGATGGGAGAGGCCAGGACCCACTTCCGGTCCTTCCCCTGGGAGAGGACCCACTCCCCTTCGAGGGGAGGGACGGGCTTCCCGGAAAGGTTGCGCAAAAGAAGGGTGAAGGCCGGTCCGGAAGGGCTCTTCCCCAAAAGGCTCAGGGCCCGCCTGCACGCCCCCGTTCCCTCCAGCCCCGGCGTCAGGCCCCGGAAGACCCGGAGTTTACGCTTACCCGGCAATTCCCCTTCGAAGACCGGAACGGGCCTCGTCCGGGAATGGTAGGAGGGAGATCTCTCCCGGGCGAGGGGTTTCAGCCGCCTTTCCCCGGGGGGCACGGCCCAGCACCAGCGGACGAAGAAGAGC
>CAYQBW010000359.1:0-4010 GCA_964415725.1 uncultured Planctomycetia bacterium | reverse complement strand
GAGGGCGGAGAGGTCCCCCGAGAGGGGGATGAAGTGGGCCGTCTCCAGGGAGAGGTCCGTCCCGTGCCTCAGGGCGATGCCCACGTCCGATTCGGCCAAGGCCGGCCCGTCGTTGGAGCCGTCCCCGGCGAAGGCCACCTTTCTTCCCCGGGCCCGGAGCGCGGCGATCACTTCCCGTTTCTCCTCCGGAAGGAGGCCGCCCTTGGCCTCGGGGATCCCCAGTTTGCGGGCCACCGATCGAGCCACCTCCTCCCGGTCCCCCGAGAGCACCCGGACCTGGAGGCCCTGGTTCTTGAAGAAGGCCGCCACCGAGGCGGCCTCGGGCCGGGGCGTATCCCGGAGGAGGAAACGGCCCTGGGCCTTTCCGTTCCAGCCGAAGTAGACCACCGTGGTCTCTTCGCCGGGATCCTCCATGGCCGGGACCTCCTCGAAGAGGGCCGGCGAGCCCACGGCGAGGGTCTCCTTTCCGAAGGCGGCCTTCACGCCCCTGCCCGGGATGCGGTCGATATGGCAGGGTTTGCGGGGAACCAGGCCCATCTCCCGGACCAGGTGGCCGAAGAGGGTCCGGGCCACGGGGTGCTCCACTCCTTCCTCGGCGCCGGCCACGGCCTCCAGGGTCCGCGGGTCGGGCCCGGTCCCCGCCCATTCGATGTCCTGGACGTTCCAGGTTCCCAGGGTGAGGGTCCCCGTCTTGTCCAGGGTGAGGGTGTCGCACTTGCAGAATCTCTCCAGGGCGCCGCCGTCCTTCACGAGGATCCCCTTCTGGAGGAGGGTGGAGACGGCCACGGCCACGGCCGAGGCGGTGGCGATCCCGAAGGCGCAGGGGCAGGCCACGAGCAGGACCGAGATGGAGGGGAGCCAGGCGGCGGGGTCCAGGAGGCCTGCGTGGGGGAGGAAGAGGAGGCGCGCCCCCAGGGTGAGCGCGGCCAGGCCGATCACCAGGGGCACGAACCAGGCGGCCAGTCTGTCGGCGGAGCGGAGCCGGAGTTCGTTTCCCGCCAGGGCCTGGGCCACGCCGGCGGCGATCTTCTGGAGCCGGCCCTCCTGGAAGGGGCGGAGCACCTTGCCCGCAAGGGGGGTCTCGAGAACGGTGCTTCCCGCCCAGACGGTCTCGCCCGGTTTCTTGAGAACAGGCGTGGACTCTCCCGTGAGCATGGCCTCGCTCACGAGCCGGGTCCCTTCCAGGTTCTCGCAGTCGCAGGGCACGTAGAGGCCGGGTTCCACGAAGATCCGGTCCCCCGGAACCAGGGCCTCCAGGGGGCGGTAGACCTTGTTTCCCCCGGGTCCCAGGACGGCCGCCTTCTGGGCGGGAAGGCGGACCAGGGCCTTGAGTTCCCTGGCGGCCCGGAAGCGGAGCCGTCCCTCCACGAGCCTCCCGAAGAGCGAGATGGTCACGAAGGCCCCGCAGGCGTCGAAGTAGAAATGGCCCTTGTTCGTGAAGAAGGCGGCGATGGAGAGGAAGAAGGCCGCCGAGAAGCCCAGCACGAAGAGAAGGTCCATGCTGGGCTTTCCCATCCGGAGAAGCCGGAGGCTTCGAAACGCCAGGGGGAGGACGTCCAGGAAGAGGAGGGGGACGGCCAGGAAGAGCTGGATGAAGGCGATGCTCCTCAGGTCCACCTGGGGGATCCACTCCAGGGCGGAGGCGTAGTGGACGGCCGAGAGCATCATCAGGTTGAGACCCAGGAAGAGGGCGATGAGGAAACGCCAGAGAAGCCGGGAGAAGGCCCGGGCTTCCGGGTCTTTCTCCCCGCGGATCCGGGAGAGCTTGTATCCCGCCTCCGAGAGGGCCCTCTCCAGGTCGTCGGGGGAGACCCGCCGCATGTCGTAGGCCACCCGCACCGAATCGGAGAGGAAGTCCGTCTCCGCGTCCAGGACGCCCTTGTGCCGCAAAAGGAGCGCGTCCACCAGGCGGGCGCAGGAGGGGCAGGAGAGCCCCTCCAGGGAGAAGACCTCCCTGGCGACAGCCTCGGGGGGGACGCCCGGGAAAGCGGGGGCCTTCTGCGCCTGCTGGGGGATTTCCCCTCCTCCGGAAGCCTTTCTCCCGCCCTTACTCTTGGCCAGGATCTTCTCCCGCACCCCGGGAGGGGAGGACTCGGCGATCTGGTGGACCTGGAAACAGCGGTCGCAGCAGAAGAGGCCTCTCCTGTCGGGGAGACTCTTGCGCTCTTCCGAAAGCGGCATTCCGCAGAGCAGGCAGGTCCCTCCGCCGGCGGGGGTCCCCGCCTCCTCCCCGTTTCCGCCGGAACAGCAACACCTGGGTTCCATTACTTCTTCCCGGCCGGGGGTTCCTGGGTCGGGCGGACCCATCGGGGCGGGAAGAAGGGAACGGGCTTCTTCCCCGGAAGGGTGCGGATGTAGTCGATGACGAGGACTCTCTCGTCGGGGGTGGTGGTGGAGCCCAGGGCCGGGCTTCTCTTGGTCCCGTTGGTGATCGCCTCGAAGAGGGTCTTGTCGTCCATCCCCTGGATCCTCTTGCTCCTCAGGTCGGGGAGAGGGAAGGGGAAGCTTTCGCCCACGATGGTCCGGTTGGCGCCGGCCGGGCCGTGGCAGTGGAAGCAATACCTGCGGTAGGCCAGTGCGCCCTCTTTCCGGCGGACCGGTTCAGGCATGGCGTTCACCCGTTCCCGGGCCTTCTCGTAGGTCCTCTCCGCCCAGTCGATGGTGAGACTTCCCTCGGGGGTCCGGGCGAGGGGCTTCTCGTAGGGCCGGACCATGGGGGTCTGCCACATGTCCCACGCCCCGAGCAGGGCCCGGACGCTTCTCTCCACGGGGCCGAGCCCCTCGCCGAAGAGGAGGCGCACCATCACCAGCCCCACGACCAGCAGGAGGAGGGTCCCCGGAACGGCGCGAAGGAGGAGGTTCCGCCTGTTCATGGCTTCCTCACTTTCCCTTTCCCCTTTCACCCAAGGGAAGGACCGGGTAGCCCGTCCCATACCGGGAGGAGGCGGGGACGAAAGGCTTGCCTCCCATCTTGAAGGCCGGTTTCACTTCCTTCTCGTTGGTCTTGAAGGTGAACCAGGTCCAGCCCGCTACGAAGGCCAGGAAAAAGAGCACCAGGGCCCAGGCCTGGAGGACGCCTTTTTTGTATTCCCTTGGATCCATGGCTGGTTCTCCCGGGGTCAGGCCGGGAAATGTTTCCCGGAGTAGATGGTGTAGAAGAAGGCCCAGAGCACGAAGAGGACGAAGATGACGGCGATGAACAGCGGCAAGGGCCTGTTCCCCTCGCTCACCTCCCCGAAGTGGTGGATCTCCTCTTCCTTTTCTTTTCCTCTCCTCCCGAAGGGGAGGTTCAGCTCCCTGCTCTGGAGGGCCAGGAGGAAGAGGGCCGCCACCAGGATGCCCCCCGCGAAGAGGTAGACCAGGTATTCCCAGTGGATCTGTTTATACGGCGGCATGGCGGGCCTCCTCAAGTCGCAGGGGGATGGACGGTGACGGCCAGGTAGAGCATTCGCCCCAGGACACCCAGGCCGATTGCCAGGACGACGAAGAAGAGAAACACCGAGGGGGTGAACTTCCTCCGGGGAGGATGGGCCAGCTCCTCTTCCGTCAGGTCCCTAAGCGGGAGGAACCTGGCCCGGTCCTGCTCCTCGAACTGGTGGCTCCTGAAGGCCCAGAAGAGCACGGCCAGGGCGAAGAAGGTGCCCGTGAGCAGGTAGATGAAGAGCATCTCGGTGACCACGTTACTTCCCTCCTTTCCCGGCGCCGGCCTTTCCGCCGGCTTCTTTCTCCACCGGTTCGTAGGACGCGTCGATTCCCTTGGGCTCCTTGTTCGCGTCGTTCCTTCCAATGAAATACTCGGCCACGTAGTTGGAGACGTCCCAGATCTTCTCGCTCTCCAGGTCCTTTTTGAAGTAGGGCATGGCCGTGCCGGTGACGCCGTTCATGATCTGGTAGTAGAGGATTCCGCCGATGAGTTTCTCCGGTGGTTTCAGGTGGCGCGCCAGGGTGGTGAAGTTCAGGGGCGGCGGGTAGAGGAAGGCCGAGGCCGGGCCCTGGCCGTCCCCCACGGG
>CAYQBW010000358.1:0-4017 GCA_964415725.1 uncultured Planctomycetia bacterium | reverse complement strand
TTCATGGACAGGGCCATGGTTTTCCTTTGCCGTTTCATTCGCCCCCCCCATCGGGTAAGTAAGAAAGTTCTGATTCTATGCCGGGGCCTCACCCCGCGCCACGGGAAGCTCCCGCGGGCTTTCCGCCGGCCCGGGGGCGCCCTGGAAGGAGATTGCCTTGGGTATCCCCGCCAGAACATCCGTCGGCCTCTTCCCCCTTTTGCTTGCCCTCCCCTTTCTGGGGGGATGCTGCTACCTGGCCGACTGGGTGGGGTGCTACCCCGAAGCCAAGCTGGTTTCCCTGGACTGGCGGACCCCGGAGGCCACCTTCCGGACCTTCCGCCAGGCCGTGCTCTTCGACCAGGTGGACACCATCTACCTCTGCCTCTCCCAGGACTTCAAGAAACGGAACAACCTGGACAACCTGGCCGCCCACCTGGCCTGGAGCCGCCTCCAGGAATCCTTCCCCTTCCTCCGGTCCCTGTTCAGGGCCAAAGTGACGGAGAGGAAGAACCTTCCCGACGGGCGCCACGCCTTGACCCTGGAGGCGGCGGGCCGGAAGTTCCAGGTTCTCTTCCGGCCGGAGCCGAACGTGGAAATCCTTGAAAGGGAAGAGGGTTCCGGGGGTAGGATCCTTGCGGAAACCGTGCTGGACGACGATCTCCCCGGCGGCATCCCCTCGGTCCTCCTGGTCCGGCCCGACGGGTCGGTGGTCTGCATGCTGGACCGGCCGGAGTGGAAGGAGGAACTGAAGGGACTGGACCCGGCAAAGATCGCATCCTTCACTGTCAGCGTGGACTGGAAGATCGACGGGATCTCGGGAATCGAGCCTTGATGAAGGAGGGCCCGCCGGTTTCCCCGGGCGAAGGCCCGGGTGGCCCGGAATTCCCGTCACGAACCAACGTACCCAGGAGGTAAAGAGCATGAAGAAGTTCGTCTACTCCTTCGGCGGTGGAAAGGCCGAGGGGAACAAGGAAATGAAGGCCCTCTTGGGGGGCAAGGGCGCCAACCTGGCGGAGATGACCAGCATCGGGATCCCCGTCCCCCCGGGCTTCACGATCACCACCGAGGCCTGCGCGGAATTCAATTCCCGTGGAGGAAAATGGCCGGAAGGGCTGGAGGAAGAGGTGCGTGAAGCCATGGCCCGCCTGGAGAAGCAGGCGGGCAAGAAATTCGGCGATCCATCCAACCCCCTCCTGGTCTCCGTCCGTTCCGGGGCCGCGGTGAGCATGCCGGGCATGATGGACACGGTCCTAAACCTGGGCATGAACCAGGAGGTGCTCCAGGGCGTGGCCGAGGCCACGGGCAACCCCAGGTTCGCCTGGGACGCCTGGAGGCGTTTCATCGCCATGTTCGGAAACGTGGTCATGGGAATTCCGGGGGAACGGTTCGACCGCCTCATGATCCAGAGAAAACGGGAGAAGGGCGTGGAGTCGGACACGGAACTCGATGCCTCCGACCTCCAGAAACTCTGCTCCGATTTTCTCGAGATCTACCGGGAAGAAGTGGGAAAGCCTTTCCCCATGGATCCCCGGGAACAGCTCAAGCTGGCCATCGACGCCGTGTTCAACTCCTGGAACAACGAGCGCGCCATCAAGTACCGCCAGATCAACAAGATCACCGGGCTCCTCGGGACGGCCGTGAACGTCCAGGCCATGGTCTTCGGCAACCTGGGGGACGACTCGGGAACGGGCGTCTGCTTCACCAGGAACCCCTCCACGGGAGAGAACAAGTTCTGGGGCGAATTCCTCAACAACGCCCAGGGAGAGGACGTGGTGGCGGGGATCCGGACCCCCATGCCCATCGAACGGATCGACGAGTTCATTCCCGGGATCTACGACCAGCTCCTCAAGATCAAGGAGATCCTGGAAAGGCATTACAAGAACATGCAGGACATCGAGTTCACGGTTGAGCGCAAGAAGCTCTACCTGCTCCAGACCCGCAACGGCAAGCGCACGGCCGCGGCGGCCGTCAAGATCGCCACGGACATGGTGGACGAAGGTCTCATCAACGAGAAGGAGGCGGTCCTCCAGGTGGACCCCAACCTCCTGGACCAGCTCCTGCACCCCACCTTCGACCCCGAAGCCCGCAAGTCCGCCAAGGTCCTGGGGACGGGCCTTCCCGCCTCCCCCGGCGCTGCCGTGGGAGAGATCCGGTTTACGGCCGAAGACGCCGAGGCGGCGGCCAAGGAAGGGAAAAAGGTGATCCTGGTCAGGGACGAAACCACCCCCGAGGACATCGGGGGCATGAGCGTCTCCCAGGGCATCCTCACGGCCCGGGGCGGCATGACCTCCCACGCGGCCGTGGTGGCCCGCGGCATGGGCCGTCCCTGCGTGGCGGGCTGTTCGGCCCTTTCCATCGACGAAGAGGCCAAGACCTGCAAGATCGGGGAAACGATCCTCAAGGAGGGAGACGTCATCTCCCTGGACGGCGCCGAGGGGGTGGTCATGCTCGGCGCCGTGCCCACCGTTCCTCCCAAGCTCTCCGGTGAGTTCGCCCGGCTCATGGAATGGGTGGACAAGTTCCGCCGGCTCCAGGTCCGAACCAACGCGGACACCCCGGAGGACGCCGCCCGGGCCCGTGAATTCGGCGCCCAGGGGATCGGGCTCTGCAGGACGGAGCACATGTTCTTCCAGGGAGACCGGATCCTGGCGGTCCGGGAGATGATCCTCGCCGGGGACGAGGAAGGCCGGAGGAAGGCCCTGGCCAAGCTCGAGCCTTACCAGAGGGGGGACTTCGAGGGAATCTTCGAGGCCATGGAGGGACTTCCCGTCACGGTCCGCCTCCTGGATCCGCCCCTCCACGAGTTCCTGCCCATGGAGCCCGAGGCCCAGGAAGAGATGGCGAAGGTCATGGGGGTCCCGGTGGAGACGGTCCGCCAGAAGGTGAACGCCCTCAAGGAGATGAATCCCATGCTGGGCCACCGGGGATGCCGGCTCGGGATCTCCATGCCCGAAATCTACGAGATGCAGGTCAGGGCCATCCTCTCGGCCGCCATCGCGGTCCAGAAGAAAGGCAAGAAGGTCCTGCCCGAGATCATGATCCCCCTGGTGGGCGACGTGAAGGAGTTCTCCTACCTGGCAGACTTGACCCGGAAGGTGGCGGAAGAAGTCCAGGAGAAGGAAGGCGCCAAGGTGGAATACCTGGTGGGGACCATGATCGAGATTCCCAGGGCTGCGCTTACGGCCGACAAGATCGCCTCGGAAGCCCAGTTCTTCTCCTTCGGCACCAACGACCTCACCCAGATGACCTTCGGCTTCTCCCGGGACGACGTGGGTTCCTTCCTGGGCACCTACTACGAGAAGGGAATCCTCGAGGTGGATCCCTTCGCCGTCCTCGACCAGGAGGGCGTGGGCCAGCTGGTGAAGATGGGCGTGGAAAAGGGCCGTTCGGCCCGGCCCGACCTCAAAGTGGGCATCTGCGGGGAACACGGCGGCGAGCCGAGCTCGGTGGCCTTCTGCCACAAAGTGGGCATGAACTACGTTTCCTGCTCCCCCTTCCGGGTTCCCATCGCCCGCATGGCGGCGGCCCACGCGGCGCTCCAGGAAGGCTGAGGACCCAGGGGCCCTGGGCAAAGCGTCCCCCGAAAACGGCGGGCCCCGGCTCCGGCCGGGGCCCGCCGCGCCGTTCACTCCACTTGAAGAACCGGGATCTCCGGGAGGGCGCCCACCCGGAAAGGAAGAAGCGTGCACCCCACGCCACGGCTCACCAGGAGCCTGCTCCCCTCTTCCTGGAACCATCCTTCCCAATACTTGAATCGGGTATGACCCATCATGAAACGCAGGGGGCCGATCTGCCCGCCGTGGGTGTGCCCGGAAAGAGTCAGGTCCACCCCGGCGGCGGCGGCCTCGAAGAAGAAATCCGGGTGGTGGGACAGGAGGATCACGGGTTCCCCGGACCGGACCGGTTCCAGGGTCTTGCGGAGGTCGGGCCTCCCCTCGGTGAGATCGTCCACCCCGGCGACCCAGAACCCGTCCCCGCCCCGGGCCAGGCGCTCCGCCTCGTTCACCAGGACCCGCACCCCCATCTCCTCCAGGA
>CAYQBW010000357.1:0-4024 GCA_964415725.1 uncultured Planctomycetia bacterium | reverse complement strand
CCGGTAGAATCCCCCCTTCCCATGCCCCCAGGGACCTTCGACACAAGGAGACGCCCGTGGAACCAAGTGGAGCCCCGACCAAGATCCTTCCAGAGAACGCCTACAGGCCCCTGCGCCCGGGGGAGGTCTACCAGCCCGTGGTGCCCGCCTCGTCCCGCATCCCGGAGGTCACCGTCCGGTCCCTTTCCTACGGGGTGGTCCTGACGGCCGTCTTCGCGGCGGCGGCGGCCTACATCGGCTTCAAGACGGCCAACGCCATCGAGACGGCCATCCCCATCGCCATCCTGGCGGTCTTCTTCGGCAGGATCCACTCCCGGCGGAACACCCTGCTGGAGAACGTGATCATCCAGTCCATGGGCCAGGCCGCGGGGGTGGTCGTGGCCGGGGCGGGCTTCACCATTCCCGCCCTCTACATCAACCAGCTCCACCCCAACCTGTTCCACGCCTTCCTGGCGGTGACGACGGGCGGCTTCCTGGGGATCCTCCTCTTGATTCCGCTACGGCGCTACTTCGTCAAGGACCAGCACGGCCTCCTTCCCTTCCCCGAGGCCACGGCCACCACGGAGATCCTGGTCACGGGCGAGCAGGAGGAGGGCTCCAGCGGAGCCACTTTGCTTACGGCCCTGGGGATCGGGGCGGCCTTCGAGTTCCTCGTGGAGGTCATCCACCTGTGGAACGCCAACCTCGACACCCACCGCCTCTTCCCCGGGCTCTACCACAAGGGCATGGAACTCCGCGTGCAGGGGACGGCCACCAATTTCGGCCTGGGATACATCATCGGGATCAAGTACGCCGCCATCATCGCCGCCGGCTCCCTCTTGGCGAACCTGGTCTTCGTGCCGCTGGTGATCTACTTCGGAGGAGACGCGGTCATCGCCCCCCTCAAGGACCCCATCTCCTCCTGCGCCCCGGCCACGATCTGGGCCACCTTCGTCCGCCCCATCGGCATCGGGGCCATCGCCGTGGCGGGCCTGGTGGGCATCCTGAAGATGTCCAGGATCATCCTGGGAAGCATCTCTCTCGGCTTCAAAGGCCTCTTCTCGGAGCACTCCCCCGATTCCATGGAGAGGACCGACCTGGACATCAAGCCTTCCAACGTGCTCCTCCTGGAAGTCACCATGGCTCTCTTCCTCTTCCTGGTCTTCAAGTTCGCCTTCGGGGCGGCCCTCTCCACGTCGATCCTGGGGGCGGGGATCGTGCTTCTCCTGGCCTTTCTCTTCACCCCCGTGGCGGCCCGGGCCATCGCCATCGTGGGGGTGAACCCCGTCTCGGGGATGACCCTCATCACGGTGATCCTGGCCTGTCTCCTGCTTGTGAAAGTGGCGGGTCTTACCGGGCCCTCGGGCCAGATCCTGGCCATTTCCATCGGCGCCGCCGTGTGCACGGCCCTCTCCATGTCCGGCGCCTTCGTGACGGACTTGAAGATCGGCTACTGGCTCGGCGCCACGCCCCGCAACCAGGAACGCCTCAAGTTCCTGGCCATCGCAATCGCCTCGGCGGCCATCATCGGGGTGATCTACCTGCTTCAGGTCACCTACGGGTTCACGATCAAGGATCCGGAAACGGGCCACCTGGTCTCCAACCCGGCCCTGCCGGCGCCCCAGGCCAACCTGATCGGGGCCATCGTAAAGAGCCTCATGTCCAACCAGGCCCAGCCCTGGATGCTCTACGCCACGGGCGGAATCCTGACCCTGGTCCTGGAGATCGTGGGCGTCCCCGCCCTGGCCTTCGCCCTGGGACTCTACCTGCCGCTGGGCATCAACCTGGGCATCCTCTTCGGCGGAATCGTGAGCTGGATCGTGGCCCACTCCTCGAAGAGGGAGGAAGTCCGGAAGGCCCGCTCCGACAAGGGCGTGCTCATCGCCTCGGGGCTCGTGGCCGGCGCCGCCCTGGGCGGAATCCTTTCCGCCGTGACCCGGGTGCCCTTGTGGTTCCTGGACACTCCCATCACTTATCTCAGCATAGGGGAGAATTTCTATTACACCCTGGACAAGGGCAAAAAGGTCCTGGACCACGCCCCCCGTCCCTGGTTCGAGAGCCAAGGCATGCTCATCGGCGCCCTGGCCATCCTGGCCCTGGCGGCCCTGGTCTTCGCCATGGCCTCGGCGACGCGGCACAAGGAAGAGGAGTGACGGAAAGACCGGGCCTCACCGCCCCAGGTCCACGAACTGGCCCCCGTTCTGGCGGGCCAGCAGGGCCAGGAAGTCCTTCTGGAACTCCCCGATGGCGATGGTGTGGATCACGATCTTCCTGTAGCGGTTGATCATGCGCACCGTCCGCAGGATGTCGTCCCTGTCCACGTAGATTCCCGTCGAGGGCCTCCCGTCGGACAAAAAGAAGATCGTGTCCAGGTCGTTCCGGGGCCGGCCCATCTTCTCGATGGTCCTCTCGTCGGGGATCTTGTCCGGCGGAAGGCCGAAGGCGGCCAGCAGGGCCCCCATGGAATTCGTCTTCCCGAGAGCCGGACCTCCACCCATCCCGCCCATGGGAATCGCCCCCGGAGCGGCGGCGCCCATGGGGTGCAGGGACTTGACCCAGCTGATGGCGCTGGACCGGTTCAGGATGTTGGCCTGGACCAGCTTCTTTTTCCACTTCTTGATCTTGGTGGCGAAGGCCAGGATGTTGAAATAGGTGTCGCTTCTCAGGTTTTCGATGGTCCGGATCAGCTCGGTCTTGACGATCTCCAGCTTCTGGAAGGACTTGTATCCCCCTTCCTTGAACTTCTCCCGGTCCACCACCAGGTCCCGCATGGAGCCGGAGATGTCGATCACGAAGAGCATCCGCTTGGAGGTGGTGGTGATCCCGTTGTAAGTGATGGTTTTCTTGAACTTCTTGTAGCGAAGCTGGTTCTCGAAGCGCTTGCGCTTGCGCCGGGCCATCTCCTCGTCGGTGGGGATCTTGAAGTGGAGGCTCTTCAGCCGGGCCCACTGCTTCTTCCACATGGCCTGGTCGTCGCCGTAGTCGAAGTCCGTGATGTCCACCAGGGCGTCGGCCGCCTCCATCCTCAGCCGCCCCTGCTTCTCGCCCAGGAGGTCGATCAAGGGCTCCACGGCGGCCTGGACCCGGATGACCCGGGCCGCGTGGATCGCCGCCGACCGGACCCGCCAGTCCGGGTCCTTGAGGAGGGGCACCACCAGGTTTCCGCTCTTCTTGTCCCGGATCTCGGCCAGGGCGTCCAGGGCGGCCATCCGGACCTGGGGCGCCCGGTCCTTGAGGAGCTTGGCCAGGTAGGGAACGGCGTCCTTGTCCTTGAAGCGCCCGAGAGCCCGGGCGATCCCCACCTTGGTGGGAATGTCCCTCTCCTTTTTGAGCATCCCCCGGAGGACGGGGGCGGCCTGGACGAAACCGGCCCTCCCCAGGATCTCCACGAGCCGGGAGCGGGCGGCCGGGTCCTTGAGCTTGGGAAGGATCTCCAGGAAGGGCCCCAGGGTCTTCTCCTTGTGGAAGGAGGAGATCACCTCCACGGCTGCCTGGACGATCTCCGGGTCCCTGTCGGAGAGAAGGGGAAAGAGGGCCTGGGCCGCCTCGGGGCAGTCCACTCCCTTGAGAACCTTGATCGCCTCGATCTTGCTCTCTTTGTCCTTGTAGGTCCGGTAGAAGCGCTTGAACTCCCGGACCTGCTCCACCAGGTCCTGGTCGTCGCCCCCCTGGGCCCTGGCGGAAACCATCCCCGGTCCCAGGGCGAGCCAGGCCGCGAAAAGGGCGCAAAAGAAAATCGATCTTCTCATCGAACCGGGAGACCTCCTTTGAACATCCTGTGCCGCCAGGATTTCTACGTGGAAGACCCCAGGTTAAACGAAAAGCCCCTCGCCAGGAGGGGCCTCTCGGTTTTTTCCCGGGCTTCTCCCCGCCGGGTCAGCCGTCGCCTCGGACCTTGATCTTCCCCTCCCGGGGCGCGGGCAGGCTCAGGCCCTTGCTTTCCTGGTCCTTGTCCCCCTTTGGCCGGGCCGCCCCGAGGAGGCGGTCCAGTTCCTCCACGGCCCCCGAGGGGGTGCCGTAGATGTGGGTGGCCCGGTTGTGGCAG
>CAYQBW010000356.1:0-4027 GCA_964415725.1 uncultured Planctomycetia bacterium | reverse complement strand
CTCCGGGCCGGCCCAGGCTTTCTTCCTCGGCCTTCCCCTCCCCCACGTAGGCAGCGATGGTGAGCCGCAGGGCATCCTCCAGGGAATACCTGGGCTCCCACCCCAGGACCTCCCGGGCGGCCGAGATGTCCGGCACCCGCCGGACCATGTCCTCGTGATCCTTCCCGTAGTATTCCTCCGAGGGGACGTCGAAGAGCCGGACCGACCGGGCCTTCTCCTCGTACCCGGGGAACCCGGCCAGCAGCGAGATCATCATCTTCGCCAGGTCCCGGATGGAGGCGTCGTTCCCGGGGTTTCCGATGTTGAAAATGCGGCCGTTGGTCTTCGCCCCCCGGTCCTCGAGAATCCGCATGAGGCAATCGATGCCGTCGTCGATGTAGGTGAAGCTCCGCCTCTGGCGGCCCCCGTCCACCAGCTTGATGGGCTCCCCCCTGAGCATGTGCCCCAGAAACTGGGTCACCACCCGGGAACTTCCCTCCTTGGGGGAGTCGATGCTGTCCAGCCCCGGGCCGATCCAGTTGAAGGGACGGATCAGGGTAAACCGCAAACCCCGGTCCCGGCCCATGGCCCAGATGACCCGGTCCAGGAGCTGCTTGGAGCAGGCGTAGATCCAGCGCTGCTTGCGGATGGGGCCGTAGACCAGGGGCGACCTCTCCTCGTGGAAGGCCTCGTCGGGGCACATGCCGTAGACCTCCGAGGTGGAGGGAAAGACCACCCGCGTCCCGTACCGGGTGCACTGGCGGATCACCCGGAGGTTCTGCTCGAAGTCCAGCTCGAACACCGCCAGGGGATCCCGGGTGTAGGCGGCGGGCGTGGCGATGGCCACCAGGGGAAGGCAGACATCGCACTTTTTCACGTGGTACTCGATCCACTCCCTGTTGATGGAGAGATCCCCCTCGAGAAAACGAAACCTCTCGTTCTTCAGGAAGGGAGCGATCCGGTCGGAAGCCAGGTCCATCCCATACACTTCCCAGGAGGTTCTCTCCAGGATGGCCCGGGTCAGGTTGCTCCCGATGAACCCGTTGACGCCGAGAATCAAGACTTTCATTTCATTAAATCCCGCCTTGCCTCCGGAATGGAGGCCCCGAAAAAAGCGCAATCTATTCCTTCCCCCCCGGCGGGGCCAATCATTTCCATGTTTTAAGGATCAGGAAAGGTTTCCTTCCACGGCTTCTCCAGGCCGGACGAAACAAATCCCGAACCTCCCGCGGAAAGCGCTTCACCTTCTTCTCCTCCACCAGGAGGAACCGCCTCTTTCCTCCCTCCAGCCAGCGGGGGACCTCTTCCATGGAGAGTTCCGGGAAAACTCTCTGGAGATCGAAGTAGAGCAGGCCCCGGATGTCCTCCTTGGGCTCGAAGAGGGCCCCTTCCCCGCCTTCTTCCAGGGCGGCCGCCACGGCGCGGGAGATGGGGTGGGCCGACTTGAGGGGATCCCGGAAAGGCGGAAGGAGGAGCTGGAATGCCAGGAAGAGGACCGCCAGGGGAAGAAGAACCAGGAAGGGGCCGGACCGGGAACGAGCCCGCGCCAGGGCCAGGGTCTTCCTCCCCAAGACCCAGGTCCAGGCAAGGGCGGAGAGGCCGAAGGCGAAAAGCAAAGAGGGAGTCCTCACCTCCCGGCACCGCGCCAGGTAGAGGTTCTTTCCCGGAAGGAGAGGGCAAAGAAGGAAGACCAGGAAGGCCAGGAGGGGAAGGAGGGTGGAGAGGGCCAGAAGAGCCTGGAGAGTGAATCGGTCCAGGGGCCTTTCCGCCTCCCGGCGGAGCATCCAGCCTGCCAGGAGGGCCGAAAGAGCCGGAAGAAGTGGGACCAGGTAGAGGGAACGCTTGCTGGAAGCCAGGGAGAGAAGGAAGACGCCGAACCCCACGAATCCCAGCAGGGTGAAATGGGCCTCCCTCGCGGCGGGCTCTTTTCTGGAGGGAGGAAGGGTCAGGAGGGCCGGAAGGGCCAGGGTCCAGGGCATGAACCGGCCCAGGATGGTGCCGAGGTAGAAGAAGGGCGGGTGCACGTGTCCATACTTGGGGGTGGTCCCAAAAAACCGACCAAGCGTATTGCCGAGGAGGCACTCCTCGAGGGCTCCCGGCCCGCCCTGCTCGTAGAGACCCCACGCCCAGGGGACCGCCAGCAGCAGGAAGAAACCTCCTGTAAGCAGGTAGAAGGGCCAAAGAGAGAGGATCTCCCGGAAGCGCTTTCTTACGGCCAGGTAGAGAAGGAAGGGGCCCAGCCCCAGCCCGATTCCCACCACCCCCTTGGCCAGGAAGGCCAAGGGAAGGAAGAAGGCCGCCAGGAACATCCCCCTTCTCTTCTCCGCGTCCGAGGCCGGTACGTGCAGGCAGAGAAGCCCGTAGTGGGCCCAGGAGAGGGCGAAGACCAGGGCCGGGTCCACCAGGGCCCGGTGCATGGTCTGGCTGAAAAGTAGGGTCGTCCCCAGGACCCCCACGGCCAGGAAACCGCCCTTGCCCCCGGCCAGCTTCCTCCCCATGAGAAAGGCCGCCGCCATGGCGAGAAGGCTGAAGAGCACGCTCGGGAGCCGGGCCGACCAGGGATGAACCCCGAAGAGGGCGTAGGATCCCATCTGGGCCCACCAGTAGAGGGGTGGCTTCTCCAGAAAAGGCCGCCCCCCAAGCAGGGGAAGGAAAAAGCTCCCCTTGTCGAACATCTCCCGGCCGATCCCCGCCACCCTGGGCTCGTCCTGGAACCAGAGGCCGTGCTCGGGGAGGACCCCCGCCAGGGCCAGGGCCAGCCCCAAGAAGAGGGCGGGAAGGATCCAGCGTCCTTCCCGCCCGGTTCCGGAGGGGATCGACCTTCGTTCCATGGATGGAAGTCTAGGTCAGGGCCGCCGGGGAATCTACTTGCCGTAGTACTCCCTGTACCACTCTACGAACCTCTTGATCCCCTCCTCGATGGGCGTGGAAGGCTTGTAGCCTACGGCCTCCTCCAGGTCCCCCACGTCGGCCCACGTGGCGGGCACGTCGCCGGGCTGCATGGGCAACATCCGCATCTCCGCTTTCTTTCCAAGGGTCTCTTCCAGCACGTGGATCATGTGGAGAAGCTCCACGGGCTTGTTGTTGCCGATGTTGTAGCACCGGTAGGGGGCCCGGCTCGTGGCGGGATCGGGGTTCTCCCCCGACCAGGCCGGGTTGGGCTCGGCGGGCTTGTCCAGGACCCGCACCACTCCCTCCACGATGTCGTCCACGTAGGTGAAGTCCCGCTTCATCTTTCCGTGGTTGAAGACGTCGATGGGCTTTCCCTCGAGAATCGCCTTGGTAAACAGGAAAAGCGCCATGTCCGGCCTCCCCCAGGGGCCGTAGACCGTAAAGAACCTGAGCCCCGTGCAGGGCAGGCCGTAGAGGTGGGAGTAGGAATGGGCCATGAGCTCGTTGGCCTTCTTGGTGGCGGCGTAGAGGGAGACCGGGTGGTCTACATTCTGGTGGACCGAAAACGGCATGGTCCGGTTGGCCCCGTATACGGAAGAGGAGGAGGCGAAGACCAGGTGCTTCACACCGGTGTGCCTGCACCCTTCCAGGACGTGCAGGAAACCCACCAGGTTGCTGTCCACGTAGGCCTCGGGATGGACCAGGGAATAACGCACCCCCGCCTGGGCGGCCAGGTGGACCACCCCGTCGAAGGGGACCTCAAGGAAGAGGGCCTTCATCCCGAGCCGGTCGGCCAGGTCCATCTCCAGGAACTTGAAGCCCTCTTTCTTCTCCAGCCGGGCCAGGCGGGCCCTCTTGAGGTTCACGTCGTAGTAATCGTTCAGGTTGTCCAGGCCGATCACCTCGTCCCCTCTCTCGAGGAGGCGTTCCGCCGTGTGGTAGCCGATGAACCCGGCCGCTCCCGTGACCAGAATCCTTTTCATGCCGCTTGCCTTTCTCGCTCGAGTTCCTCCCGGGCCGGGCCGGTCCTGGACCGGAGGGCCGGGGAGTGTGACATCCTTTCCCGGAAGGCAGGCGAAAAAAAGGGGAAATCCCCTGGCGCCGCTCTTCCCGCCGGGATCACCACGAGACTCCTTCCCCCCCGCTTCTCTTCCTG